>JAZNGX010000073.1:0-9100 GCA_045576675.1 Clostridia bacterium
ACCGCTTGGCCTCCGACTTTAAGCATTGTTAATTTTTTCAATAAGCTTATTAAGCTTCATTATTGCCCACTTATCAATTTCCTCAAGATTTGCAACCATATCCTTATTGGGGTCAAAATCCGAAATTGAACCTAAAATATAACGGGCTGTGTTTCTGATTTTTCTATAAACCTCAGATAACTGCTTTAACAATTCTCTTGAGAAACGAACATCTGACTTGTAGTCAGCTGATGCTGCCCAAAGTCTTAGAATATCAGCACCGTACTCGTTAACAACTTCAACTGGCGGTAGACCATTACCCAATGACTTAGACATCTTTCTCTTTTCTTCATCTATAACAAAGCCGTGAGTTAAAACTGCCTTATAAGGAGCAACACCATTTTTAGCTACAGATGTTAAAAGTGATGACTGGAACCAGCCTCTGTACTGGTCATTACCCTCAAGATACAAATCAGCAGGGAACGTAAGCTCGTCACGTAGTCTTATTACGCCTTCGTGCGAAGAACCGCTGTCAAACCAAACATCCATTGTATCCTTTTCTTTTGTGAATTCGCCACAGCCACATTCGCACTTAAAGCCTTCAGGAAGCAAATCCTTTGCATCCATATCAAACCATGCATCTGAACCCTTTACAGCAAATATATCTGCAACGTGATTAATAACATCAATATCAATAACCGGCTTTTTACAATCAGCACAATAGAAAATCGGAATTGGAACACCCCACATACGCTGACGTGAAATACACCAGTCACTTCTTTCAGCAACCATGCTTGAAATTCTGTCCTCACCCCAGGCAGGAATCCACTGAACATCCTTAATTGCTTCAAGAGTTTCTTTCTTGAATCCGTCAACTGAAGCAAACCACTGTTCTGCGGCTCTGAATATAATCGGATTTCCGCATCTCCAGCAGAAAGGATAGCTGTGAGTTATTGGTTCAATTGCAAGCAATGAATTTGTTGATTTTAACTGTTCTATAATAGCATCGTTTGATTTTTTATAGAACATTCCGGAAAACTGACCAGCATGGTCATTTAATACACCCTTAGCATCAACAGGAACAATCATAGGAATTTCAGGATAATTTCTGCATGCAACATAGTCTTCTGCACCATGACCGGGAGCAGTATGAACACAACCAGTACCTGCATCTAATGTAACGTGGTCACCGTTTATTACAAGTGAATCACGGTCAATGAACGGATGCTTGCAAACAATATACTCTAAATCTCTGCCCTTAAAGCTCTTTAAAATCTCATAGTTGCCAAAGCCTGTTGCTTTCTGAACAGAGTCAATAAGCTCTGTTGCAAGAACGTAGATTTCGCCATTTTCAACCTTAACAAGTGAGTATTCAAAGTTGCCGTTAAGTGCAATCGCAACGTTACCGGGCAATGTCCATGTTGTAGTTGTCCAGATAACAAAATATGCCTTGTCTTTATATTCACCAAGAACGCCCTTGTCATCCTTAACAGCAAACTTAACATAGATTGAATTTGTTGTATCATCTTTGTACTCAATTTCAGCTTCTGCTAAAGCAGTTTCGCAATCAGTACACCAGATAACAGGTTTCAAACCTTTGTAGATGTAGCCATTATTGGCCATCTCACCAAAAATTCTTATCTGCTCGCCCTCGTACTCGGGTTTTAATGTAAGATACGGGTTTTCCCAATCACCAAAAACGCCAAGACGTTTGAACTGTTCTCTTTGATTTGCAACATACTTTTCAGCAAAATCGTGGCAAACCTTTCTGAACTCGGTTGGTGTAACCTCGTTTCTGTTAATACCGAGCTTTTTAATAGCTTGTCTTTCAATTGGCAAACCGTGTGTATCCCAACCTGGTATGAACGGAGCCTTATATCCTGACATATTTTTCTGTTTGATTATTATATCCTTAAGTATTTTATTAAGAGCATGACCAATATGAATATCACCGTTTGCATACGGAGGGCCGTCATGCAAAACAAAGGAAGGCTTGCCCTCATTCTTTTTCAATATTTTTTTATACAGCTCAGATTTTTCCCAAACCTCAAGTGTTTCAGGCTCTCTTTTGGGTAAGCCTGCACGCATAGGGAACTCTGTATTTGGCAAATTTAAAGTTTTGCCGTAATCCTGTGCCATAGTTACCAACTCCTATCTATTACAAATAATTATTTTATCACAAATTTTTGCATAATGCAATATCTTTTTTTAGCTGTTTTTTCAGTAATTCAACATCTTCAAACTTTATAATATCACGAATTTTTCGTACAAAACGTGTTTTTACTTCTTTTCCGTAAATATCACAATCAAAATCTATGATGTGAGTTTCAATTCTGTCAACATTATTTCGTATTGTCGGCTTGCCGCCAACATTTGTTACAGACTTGTATTCAATTCCGTCAATATCAGTTACAGTGGCATACACACCCTTTGGAATAAGAGAACCTGATTTTTCAATGTTAATCGTCGGAAAACCAAGCTTTCTTCCTATTCTGTCGCCACGAACAACTGTTCCTTCAACAGTTACAGGTCTTCCAAGCAATTTTTCCGCCGCTTCAAAATTACCTGATTTTATATATATTCTTATTACACTGCTACTGACAGTAATCCCATCATCTTTTATTTCATCAACGATTTTATAGTCAATATTGTTCTTACGACAAAAGCTTTCAATATCAGCTGTGCTTCCTGCTCTGTCCTTGCCAAACCTGAAATTAAAACCCACGCATACAAAACGGCATTTTTTGAGATATTTGTTTAAGAACTCGTCAGGTAATGTGTTTTTAAGTGCATCATCAAACTCCTGCATAAAAAGCACATCTGTTCCAAGACTTTCAAAAATACTTTTTCGCTCTGTGTCCGTTGTTAGCCGCTCGGCTTTTGAAGGATTTTCACTGAAAGTAAAAACGACTGACCTTATGCTATTTTCTTTTGCATAAGAAATTGTAGTTTCTATAAGAAACCTATGTGCCTTATGTATTCCATCAAAAGCACCAAGTGCAACAGCAGAATTTTCAAGAAAGCTTAACTCATTTGTTATAATCATAGGCTTCTCCCTGCAAAAAAGCATTTCACCATTTTTAAAAGACCATTCTGTCCGGTTGATACACACAAAAATCTTCCATCATCATCATATACTCTGTACATTTCACCCTCAATAATACCATGTTTCTTAACAGGATTTCCATTAAGTACCTTCCTTAACATTTCGCCACCAACACTTACTTTTTTATAATCAAACATTTCCTCAACAGGTATTATATAGCTTTCTGCTCCTTTTTTCTCAAGCTCCTCCAATGTAACAGAATCATTAATGCTAAAGCCTGCACTTTCTGTGCGCACAAGGCTTGCCATCGCAGCACCGCATCCCAAAGCAGCACCGATATCGTGACACAATGTTCTTATATATGTTCCTTTTGAGCATTTAACATCAAGCTTAACGTCATTTCCGGCAAAGTCCAGAATTTCAATTCCGTAAATTGTTACATGTCGTGGTTCGCGTTCTATTTCAATACCTTTTCTGCCAAGCTCGTATAACTTTTTTCCATTAACCTTTATAGCAGAGAACATCGGTGGTATTTGCTTGATGTCACCGGTAAAATCAGGTAAAACACTTTCAACGTCGGCTTTTGTCACATTATGACTTGTTTCACGAAGAACATTTCCCGTAAGGTCTTGTGTATCAGTAACAACCCCCAAACGCATTACTGCAGTATATCTTTTATCAGAAACAGTAAGCATATCGGCAAGCTTTGTTCCACTGCCGATACAAACGGGCAGTACACCTGTTGCATCAGGGTCAAGAGTACCTGTATGACCAACTTTTTTTATACCTGTTATACGCCTGACCTTATATATAACATCGTGAGATGTCATTTTTGAAGGCTTATATATATTAATAATACCATCCAATGGTGTTACCCTCCTATAACTGAAACCGCATCAGCATAAAGCATTTTTTTCACTTCATCAATCGGTTTGTTTATCGCACAACCGCTTGCACGAATATGCCCACCACCACCATATTTTACTGCAATTGCTGAAACATCAGGTCCTGTAGAACGCATACTCACTTTAACACCACCGTCAAACTCTTTAAAGTAAAACGCAATTATAACAGTATCGATGCTTCGTGGATAATCAACAATTCCGCCAAGCTCTGAATCTGTGGCATTATACTTATCTATAACAGCCTTTGTAACAGTTACAGAGGCAATCTTTCCGTCTGCAATAACTTCAAGGGTATCAAGAGCCTCTTTAATAAGCATAAGCTCACGATTGGTATTAGTATGAAACAAATACGCATTTATAGCAGGAAAGTCAATGTTAAATCCAATTAATTCACCTGCAACACTATGAGTATGAGCAGTTGTGTTTGAATAAGCAAAACCACCTGTATCTGATGAAATTGCAACATAAAGGTTACTTGCAATTTCATCGTCAATGGTAATATTCATATATTTTATCAGGTCGAAAATAATTTCGCCTGCTGCTGCAGCACAGCCGTCAACATAGTTAACCCTGGCATAACCTACATTTGTACCGTGATGGTCAATATTAACAGTGTTATCAAACTCTGTAAAACGTTTTGCTCTGTCGCCAAGCCTTTCAACGTCACCGCAATCCACTGCGATAATCAGGTCAGGCTCAAAAGCTTCTGTTTCAATATCTTTAATAATCTTCAAAATTCTGTTGTTACAGTCACGCTGTTCAATCTCAACCTGTGCTTCCTTGCCGATTTTAAGTAACGCAAGCTTTAAAGCATATGCTGAGCCAAGCCCGTCACCGTCAACATTCTTATGAGGACATATCAGAATTTTTTTACTTTTTTCTATTGCTGAAACAACTTCATTAAACATTCAATCAAAGTCCTTTTAATAATTCGTTTATATGAGCGCCATGCTCAATAGAATGGTCGAGTTTAAAGGAAATTTCGGGAGCTGCACGAAGCTTTAATCTCTGTCCAAGCTCACGGCGAACAAAGCCTGCAGCACTGTTTAATCCTTTAACTGCATCATTTTGCACCTGCTCACTCCCCATAACACTTACAAACGCAGTGCATTTGCTTAAATCCTTTGAAACATCAGCCGCAATAACACTTATAAGGCAGTTTTTAACTCTTGGGTCTTTAAGCTCCCTTATAATATTGCTTAGTTCTTTTTTTGTTTCTTCGTTTATTCTGTTAATTCTGTTTGACATTTGTATCTTCCTTTCACAGGAGATTAACGAGGAACTTCCTCCATAATGAAGCACTCGATTACATCGCCCTCTTTAATGTCATTATATCTTTCAATGCTAAGTCCGCACTCATAACCCTGATTAACTTCTTTAGCATCATCTTTAAATCGTTTCAACGAATTAAGCTCGCCCTCGTGAACAACGATACCATCACGAACAACACGAACCTCACTGTTACGCTGGATTTTTCCGTCCGTTACATAACAGCCGGCAATTGTACCAACACCTGAAACCTTAAATGTCTGTCTGATTTCAGCATGACCAAGAACGTTTTCACGATAGGTAGGTTCAAGCATACCCTTCATAGCGGCTTCAATTTCCTCAATAGCCTGATAAATAATTCTGTAAAGTCTGATTTCAACATTCTTCATTGCGGCAGACTCAACTGTTGCAGCATCTGGTCTTACATTAAAGCCAACTATAATAGCATTTGAAGCAGATGCAAGCATAATATCAGACTCTGAAATTGTACCTACACCGCCGTGGATAACACGAACTCTTACTTCGTCATTTGAAAGCTTTTCCAATGACTGCTTAATAGCTTCAACAGACCCCTGAACGTCAGCCTTTATAATTATGTTAAGATCCTTTATCTGACCCTGTTCAATCTGGTCGAACAATGCATCAAGAGAAATAACCTGCTGAGTTGATTTGTTGTATTCATCCTTAATTTTCTGTTTACGCTTTTCAACTACATCACGTGCTTTTCTTTCATCCGTTACAACATAGAATGTTTCACCGCCGTCCGGCACGTCATTAAGACCAAGAATTTCAACAGGAACACATGGACCTGCTTTCTGCAAACGCTTGCCCTTATCGTCAATCATCGCTCTTACCTTACCTACAGCAGTTCCTGCAACAACAATATCACCTGTTTTAAGTGTACCATTCTGAACAAGAACTGATGCAACAGGACCTCTTCCCTTGTCAAGCTTTGACTCTATAACAGTACCCTTTGCAAGTCTGTTGGGGTTAGCCTTCAGCTCCTTCATATCAGCAACAAGAAGAACCATTTCCAATAGTGTGTCAACATTCTCGCCCTTTAAAGCTGAGATTGGAACACAGATTGTATCTCCGCCCCATTCTTCAGGAACAAGACCGTGTTCTGTAAGCTGTTGCTTTACAACATCCGGATTAGCAGTTTCTTTATCTATTTTATTAATAGCAACAATGATATTAACATCTGCAGCCTTAGCGTGGTTAATAGCCTCAATAGTCTGCGGCATAATTCCGTCATCAGCAGCAACAACAAGAATAGCAATATCAGTAACCTGAGCACCTCGTGCTCTCATTGAAGTAAACGCTTCATGACCGGGGGTATCAAGAAATGTGATATCTCTGTCATTAATTCTTACTCTGCAAGCACCGATATGCTGAGTAATACCACCTGCTTCAGTATCTATAATATTTGTTTTTCTGATAGAGTCAAGAAGCTTTGTTTTACCATGGTCAACGTGACCCATAACTACAACAACGGGTGAACGTGGAACCAAATCTTCTTCTTTATCCTCAACATCATTAAACAGAACATCTTCTTCTGTAACAATTACTTCTTTTTCAACAGTTGCATTGAATTCTGTTGCAATAAGTGCAGCTGTATCAAAATCAATCATCTGACTTACAGATGCCATAACACCAATCATCATCAGGCATTTAACAACCTCTGCTGCAGGCTTGCCAAGCTTTTCAGCAAACTCACCAACAGAGATTTCGTCTCCGATAGAAACAACAATATTTTCAACCTTCTGTTTCTTTTCTTTAACAACCTTCTGCTCCTCTTTTGTTTCTTTTTCAGGAGCCTGACGTTTGTTCTTTTTGATTTTCTGCTTGCCTGAACCAATCTTATCTTCTTTGATATTTTCAGGAACAAGCTCTTCTATCTTTTCTGTATCAAATTTATCAAGGTCAACGTTTGATGCACGTGTATCAACGTATCTCTTTTCTTTTTTTACAGGCTCTGTAATATCAGACAAATCATCAACAGGCTCTGCTTTTGCTTCTTCCTTTTTAGGTTCTGCATTCTTTTGCATTTTATTTAAAATAAACTCAAATTCTTCTACCTGATTTTTCTGTGTAAAATATTCAAGAAGAATATCAAGCTCATTGTCGCTTATTGTGCTTTGAGCGCTTTTGGCTTTGCTGCCAAATTTCTGCATAAGCTCTAATGCTTCGTTTTTATCTACGCCTAAATCTTTTGCGATAGCACTAATTTTAATTTTAGTCATATAATCATTCCTTTCATCAGTCTGACGATTTTAAAATCGCATCTGCAAAATTTTTATCATTAACCGATACGCACGCTGTAAACTCTCTGCCAACAGCATTACCTAATGTTTCCATCTGACCGTAGGTAATAAGTCTGACCTTATAATAACTGCATTTATCAGTAACTTTTTTTGCAGTAGCTGCCGATGCATTATGTGTAAGTATCACAAGCTTTGCTTTGTTAGACCTTATGCTTGCCACCACTGCATCAGTTCCGTCAGACAATTTTCCGGCTCTTTTTGCAAGTCCAACATAACCAAAAATCTTATCATTCACAGCTTATACACTCCTCATAAACTTCCTTTGGAACATTTCTTTTAAGTCCTCTTGAAAGTCCGTTGCTTTTTAAAAGCTTATCCAAACACTGCTGTGACTTGCAGACATATACACCGCGTCCGCCTTTATTTGTCACCTCAACACTGCCATCTTTAAAACCGGCAACTCTTATAAGCTGACTTTGGGAAACAATCTGTCTGCAGGATATGCACATTCTCTGAGGAACATATTTACCGTTTTCAAAGATTTTATTATGCTTCACCGGAATCATCCTCTTCGCTCTTTATAATGTCTATTTTCCAACCTGTAAGCTTAGCAGCAAGTCTTGCATTCTGACCTTCCTTACCAATTGCAAGAGAAAGCTGTGATTTGCCAACAACAGCTGTGCAGATTTTTTCTTCTTCATTTACAGTAACTGAATCAACCTCTGCAGGTGCAAGAGCAGCTGAAATATATTCTGCAGGATTATCACTGTACTTAATAATATCAATTTTTTCACCGTTAAGCTCGTCAACAATATTTTGTACACGAGCACCCTTTGTACCAACACAAGCACCAATCGGGTCAACATTTTCGTCATTTGACCACACTGCAATTTTTGTTCTTGAACCTGCCTCACGTGATACACTTTTGATTTCAACAACACCGCTTTGGATTTCAGGAACCTCAAGCTCAAAAAGCTTTCTTACAAGACCTGCATGAGTTCTTGAAATGATAATCTGTGGTCCTTTTGTTGTTTTCTGAACATCAACAATGTAAATCTTAAGACGCTGATTCGGACGATAATCATCCTCAGGAACCTGTTCTTGTGGCATAAGCATTGCTTCAACAGTACCGAAATTAATCATAACGCTCTTACGTTCAACACGCTGAACGATACCTGACATAATCTCATTAACTTTATCAGCAAACTCATTGTAAACCATATTTCTTTCTGCTTCTCTTATACGCTGTGTAACAACCTGTCTTGCAGTCTGAGCAGCAATTCTGCCAAATGTCTGAGGAGCAGTTTGCTCTTCAATAATATCACCGATTTCATACTGAGGATTGATTTTTTTAGCATTTTCCAAAGAGATTTCACTGTCAGGGATAACAACCTCATCAACAACCTCTTTTTTAACAAATACTCTCATACTGCCGTTTTGTCTGTCAATTTCAACACGAACGTTTTTGTGATTGCCATAATTACGCTTGTAAGCAGAAACAAGTGCCTGCTCTAAAGCTTCAATAAGCACGTCACGGCTAATTCCTTTTTCCTTTTCAAATTCTTCCAGTAATGTAATAAAATCTTCGTTCATTTTTTCTGATCACTCCAAGTCGGATCGTAGCCATGTCGTTCTGT
>JAZNGX010000074.1:0-3212 GCA_045576675.1 Clostridia bacterium
GCTTTCAACGATAATCATACACTGACCGTCATTTACATTGATAATTGAACCGTTTGAAATAACGTCATCGGTTCCTTTCTTGTTGGAAGAGCGTCCTCCAACTCTTTTTTCGCCCTTCTGAACAAGGACGTCTGCATCTAAACTGTCGCAATAGAAATAATCACGCCACGAATCAGCGAGTACGCCGCCCATAGCTCCAATTCCGGCTTTTAATAATCCCATAATTTATTCTCCTTCCTGAATATATAAATTAATTTACTTTTGATAAAATTCACAAAGAGGCTGCATTTTGTTATTCCATAGCATAACCTTGATATCATGATGATTTCCAAAAACCTTTTCGGTATTGTATGTAGCTTTTCCTCTTGCAAAATCAAACGTCTTTATATACAATTCTTCAAGTTTTCCCATATTGTCATAACCTGCAATGTACAAGGTGTACTCTCCGCTTTCTGGGCAGCTTACCGTGATTTTCTGATAGTTTTCTTCACATGCTGCGATAGCGTATTCGAGCACAGAGATTACGTTTAACCCTGCTGAGCCGACATTCACAGAGCCACCCTCTTCGGAAAGCGCTTTTGCATAAAGAGTATAATAGCACATTTCTGGCCTTACATTACTTACAGTAAGCTTTGCTGTTCCGTTTACTGTTAATGCATCAAATGAACTATCCGGGAACAACTCCTTCATATCATCAAGTGTATATGCAAACATAATGCCCTCGTCATCTGCTTTTTCAAATGTCCATTCAGCCGATGACATATTCTCCGCTTCAATTAAAAACGTCATATTTCCGCCTTCTATACAACTTTGCGGTTTTATAAACCTTATGATATTCGGCTTTATCTGTGAAAGCGTAAACGAAATCGTATTTTCGGGATTAAATGAAACTTTTCCTAAATCATTTTCAAGCTTGTAACCAACCGAGTATTTGCCTGACCAGCTATCGGGAACGTTTTTAAAGGTAACCGTGGCTTTACACAGTTCGTTATATAATCCAAGTCCTTTATGTGTTGTAACGTACTCACAGTCTGTTAAGTCTGCAAACTTATCAAGTGTGTAGATTTCAGAACCTCCGCTTTGTCGATACAATACATACCATGTTACTTGCTCAGCATAATTTGCATACATAGTAAATTCCGCATCGCCGTCTGAGTAATACTCGCCGCCACCAAGACTCAAAAGCTCAGGTGCACCGCCAAAGGTGAAAGATATTTTATCCGTTTTAATCGTTGAACCATCTGTTCCGGTAACTTCACAATAAAACTGCTCTTTTGCAACAGAATCGGTTGCGAATCTTAACGTCTGAGTGGTATATCCCTCTATCTTCAGATTAGAGAACATAGCTACAAGGCTATCCGTCAATGGCATAGGAGTTGTTCCGTCATATACATAATACCACTGGTAAGATTTTGCATGGTCTGCTATAACTGTTGCCTCGGCATATTCACCCGGTTTAACGTTGCACGATTGCGGCTGGGATATAATTGTGGCAGGCTTTGACTCTTCGGTAACTGTAATTGCATATGTGTTTTCACAAGTGAAAGCTTCGCCTGAAAAATTCATTGTAATTCCTGCTTTAACCATCAGACCGTTTGGATAATCAGCATAAGTAATGTTCTTTTCTGCAATGTTTTCGGTAATTTCTGTACCGCCATTAGGCGTAACAGTAATATAAGGGATAATAGAATTTGCGTTCATACCATAGGGAACATCATACAAAACCTTAAAGGTGTCGGTCTGACTGGCATCACGTTCCATAGTTGTTGTATTGCCTGTCACAGCCGGTAATGTATCAAAATTAAAGAGAGAATCGCTTATTACATACAAAGACTTTGCTTCGTGCAAATCTCCAAGTGTTAAGTCTTCAAGGTCGTCATACATTTTGCCACCTTTTATGCAACGTACTAAGGCATCATTATTTATAATGTCTGCTGCAGACTTTTCTCTGTATTCTTTTACGCCGTAGCCTGTGGTATCATAATTTTCATAAGTAAAGCTCATACCTATATATCCGACGCTTCCCGAGAAAATACCGCCATTAATTCTTGGAAATTCCATCCAGAGGGTTTCATCTACCGAGAATGAATGGTCAAAATGATGAATCGCATATCCATCAGAAATGAAAGTACCGCCGTTAATAATAGTACGTCCTGACGTTACCCCGCTGGGGTTTGCGTGACTGTTACTGCAGGTTGCATAAGCGGATAACTCTCTTGCACACATATCATCACCGTAAGCTACCACACCGCCGCTTTTTGCCGTAAAGGTACCACCATTGATTTCCACAGCATACATAGTATCTGCAATCACCGTACCACGGTAAAATGTATTTCGGTCAATTGTACCTCGTCCAACCTTTTCTGTCTTTGCATTAAGCTCATAATTACCGCCATCAATAATCAGCTTATCTTTACCATATGTCGAAAGAAAATGCCCGTTTTCCATATAGTTGCTCGTTTCAACAATATGCAGTGCTGCAAGCTGGTTGTCGTATGCACGGTGTGAGTCCATAGAGACACCGCCTCCGCCTACCGAGTCGGTTAATCTGAACTCAATAAAATTCTTGTTGTTTATCGGATGTATGTTGATTCTTATAAAGTCCGAAAGTGCTGATTCCAAATCTGTCGAAGAAACCTTATCTGTACAAGAAAGTGTGTGTCCGTTAAAATCAAGAGTCGCAAAACAACCTCTCACATGAACATCCACAAGAGCGGTAGCACTTCTTGGTGCATCAGCCGCATTAAAATGTAAATCTTCCATCAATTTTATGGTATATGTTTCTCCCTGATAATTGGAATAAGTAAAAGCGTCTTTGAACTCACTCCATGAAGATACTTCAATAACTGATGTATCTTCTTCGGTAGCAGCAAACACAAGATTCACCTGATTAAAAAACATTATGAAGCAAAGTAATAACATAAATAGTTTTTTCATATTAGCACGCATCTTCATATTCATTCTCCTTCCTTAAGCAAATGACACAATAATCAAACACGTTTTTTGCCGACTATTTTGGTCACTGCTTTGTTAAAATACTCGTTAATGCGTCAAGCATTAACTGCGTTTTCGCCTCGCATTGCCTGAAAATATTCAGGCAAAAAATCTTTATGACCTGAAATGAGAAAAAACGCGATTGTTCAAGGCGGCAGGGCGAAGAAATACTGTTGTATTTCAAGACCGACAACACCGAAAAAGCGTGTTTTTGCCAT
>JAZNGX010000075.1:0-35433 GCA_045576675.1 Clostridia bacterium
GTATTGAACAAAGATGTTGATATGGTTGTAAGAATAATCCCAAATTCATCAGTTGGTGTTAGCGATGAAACAATTTGTTATAATTTAAAAAACAACACCGTTGAAATTCCATATAGAATATATTTTGACGAAATCGACAGCTCATTGTATGATGCATTAAGCGATGTGCAACAAAAAATACTATGCTGTATTTATACAAGAAGCAGTGATGGGTATATTAGAGAAAAATACTTAAGAAAACTATTCGAGAAACGCATGGATGAGTGGATTATTCCTTTTATTGTAAAGCTTTGCGATGAGTATGTGATTGAAATAATAGAAATCATTTATGATAAGTTAAAAGACAGAGAAAATCCAGAGTTCAAAGCTTTTTGTATGGACAACAAGAAAACTTTGCGAAAAAGTTATTCTCGTATGATTAGTTATTGGAATGAGTATTATAGAGCCGAGGCGTATAAATTTCATAAATACGTTGGCAGAAAATTGTATAGAGAGTGTTTTGGATATGACAGAACGTTTGAAAGGTAAGAATAAGTTGTTATGTTTTTAACATGAGTGCATATCGCAAAACGACTCCGAATTATGCAGTTATCATTTTAAGAGTAACAAAAGGAGAATGAAAATGGAAAATAGAGAACAAGAAATTAAAACAGCTAAATTGTTGGGATTCCGTTCGGGGAAATGGTACAAAAAGGTAATAGCTATAATATATTTAATTTTTGCGGCAGTATTATCAATTAGTTTTATTCTCACAATCAATTCGATTGAAGATGCTTTGATTGCTGCGGAAACAACAATAAGCTTGTTTGTCCCTTTTGTATTATTGTCAGATTTTCATATCAGGAATTGTTTGCCACTGTTTAAAAAACACAAAGCTGTCTATAGCATACTTGGTATGATATTTGTATACATAATAATTGGGATTATATTTACCTTAATAAACCCAGCACTTTATGCATAATACAGCCAATGTAAGAATTATAAACTCGGATTTTGTGAGGTGGTTATATGAACAAATGTAGCAAAAAGTCGTTATGGCTTGTTTTTACAGTTATAGTATGTTGTATTGTTATGGCAATAATTGAAGTTATAATTGAGCCTGCTTATTCAGTTAAATCCATTTTAAAAATTGTGTTGTTTTTATTTGTGCCGCTCACTTTAATGAAGTTTCAAAAAGAAAAAGTGTTTACTTCTTCGTTTTCACTGAATAAAAAAAGCATACTGCATTTATCAGTGCTTGGCATAATAATTTATGCTATAATTATAGTGGCATTTTTTATTACGAATAGTTTTTTTGACTACTCTTCATTGGTAGCTTCGCTTTCAGCAGACCAAAACGTTTCTCAAAACAGCTTTGTCTTTATTGCTTTATATATATCATTTTGCAATTCACTATTGGAGGAATTCTTATTCCGCTTTGTAGCTTTTATAAAGCTGTCGGAATATACAAACAAAGCTTTTGCGTACATATCCAGCTCAAGTATGTTTGCATTGTATCACGTGGCAATGATTGGTAGCTCCTTCCCATTACCATTACTTTTGCTGGCATTAATAGGGCTGGCAATTGGCGGTGCAATATTTAATTACGTAGATAATAAAAGCGGGAACATTTATAATTCCTGGATTATTCATATGTTTGCAGATTTTGCAATTATGACGATATGGTACATACATATCTGAGTAATTCAAGCATTAAAAATTCATATGCCTGAAATGAGGTTGTATTAATGGAAAGTCTTAAGTTATCCTTTGAAGCGATTATGCCCGTATTTTTGATGATTGCCTTGGGATATACAATCAAACGGTTAAGCATTGCAGATAAAAATGGTTTTGATACGATTAACAAGCTTGTTTTTAAGTTTTTTCTGCCCTTATTGTTATTTTATAATATCTATAAAACAGAGGCAATCGAGCTGTTCGATTTAAAGCTTGTTATATTCACGTTGGCAGGTGTGTTTTTTGTTTTTGTTACAGGGTATATTGCAGCAATACTCTTGTCAAAGGATAATTCAAGACGCGGAGTTATGCTACAGGGCTTTTTTCGTGCCAACTTTGCTATTCTGGGAATTCCTCTCATAAACCATATTTGCGGTGAAGGTTCAGGGCTTATAACTGCACTTATGATTGCGGTTGTTATTCCTGTTTTCAACGTGCTGGCAGTTGTGGCATTGGAATGCTTCAGAAAGGGGAGCAATAAGATAAATATACCCGGTTTGTTAAAAGGGATTATAACAAATCCACTTATTATCGGTTGTATTGCCGGACTTGTGTTTTTTATATTTAAAATCAAGCTGCCGTCATTTTTAGAAAACACTGTAAGCGATATAGCATCAACAGCCACACCGCTTTCGTTAATTGTTTTAGGAACAGTTTTTGAATTCAAAGCAACAAAAGGATATTTAAAAGAAATCATAGCAGTTGTATCAGCAAGGCTTGTTTTGATTCCTATGATTATATTGCCGGTTGCTGTACGGATGGGATTTTCAGGCGAAGCACTTGCATGCCTGTTGATTATATTCGGGGCACCTGTTGCAGTTTCGTCATTTGCTATGGCACAACAAATGAATGGTGATGAAATGCTTGCGGCACAGCTTGTTGCGATTTCGTCCGCATTATGTTTATTAACCCTTTTTGTATGGATATTTATATTAAGCTATCTTAATTTGTTTTAATAGGCAATGCAAAAAATAAGCTTGCTGTACATTAGTGCAGCAAGCTTATTTTTACATTGTTATACATCTGCTCTGACTTCGCAATGCTCGTCACTCGCAGTGTACAATCATTATACCATACTTTATTTTTAATCTTTCTATTTTTTCCATTAAAGGTTGTGCAAAAACCCAAAGAAAGAAAACTGTTGAAGCCGAATGTATCAAATCAAACGGAGCACCCATAACAAAAGAAGAGATAATCATTTCTGCCGTCGGGCTGTTGTTCCATAGAATCACAGAAGCCGGATTCATAATACCACCATATATTACAAAGGTTGCTATTGCTCCGAATACACACAATGAAATTCTGCTGCGTTTTAATACTCCTTTTGTAAATAACACACCTGCAATAAATCCTATTACACCAAATGCAAACATCTGCCACGGCGTCCAGGCACCCTGACCATACATAAAATTTGAAACAAAACCTGTCACCGCACCAATAAGAAAGCCTGTTTCACCACCAAAGCACACACCGCTTATAATAACAATTGCGATAATCGGCTTAAACTGCGGAAGCATAAAAAACGCAGCTCTTCCGGCAACAGCGGCGGCACATAAAACACTTATTGTAACAAGCTCCCTTGCCTGAGGCTTTTTGCCTTCAAATATGCAAAAAAACGGCAGCATTATTTCAAGTATAATTAACAGGCTTATAAAATAATACTTTTTATCCTGCAGAAAATAAAAACCTGCAAATATTGTCAGAGGCACTGTTATAAATACTATAACCAAAGCAAGCAATGTACGCTTACCAAGCTTTTCTTTTTTTGTGGCAAAATCATACTTCTTTTTTGTAACAAAAAGTGAAATGCCAGCACCTAAGAACACAAAGCTTAATATCTGCACAACATAATCCAAAGTTCCTTCATATTTGCCTGAAAGACCAAAATAGCAGAACAAAAAAGCTAAAAAGCAAATAAGCCCGACTATTCTTTTTATAATCTTATTCATCGCAATCGCCTCCTATAGCGGTAATTATATCATCAGCAAGAACTGCTCCGTCTATTACACCTCGTGCCATTCTGTTGGCAGCAGTTGTATAAAAGCTTTTTCCTGCAAAAAAACTTTTTGGGGTGTCTTCACTTACAATGCAACCATCAAAAAACATTCCGCAGCGGTCAGCATAAGCAGCACAGAACTCAACATCGTGCGATACCATCACAATTGTAATTCCGCTTTCTTTTAATTTTCTAACTATTCCTGCAAGCGTAATTTTAAAATGCGCATCAAGTCCTTTTGTCGGCTCATCCAGAAGCAAGAGCTTTGGCGAGGTCAGAAGAACCTTTGCAAGAGCCGCTCTTTGTTGCTCTCCACCGGACAAATCATACGGATGTCTGTCAAGTAAGGTATCTATTTCGCAAAGCCTTGCTATGCCGTTAACCTTCTCCTCCTCTGCCATTTCAAGCAAATCAAGCATTACAGTTTTTTTCACAAACAACGTTTGTGGATTTTGCGGAAGCATTGCCACTTCAGGCATTGCCGCAACCTTGCCGCGATAAGGCTTTAGATAACCGCCCAAAACAGATAGTGCAGTTGTTTTACCTGTCCCATTGCCACCAACAATGGCATAAAACTCACCTTTTTTCACTTCTAAATTCAAGTTTTTCAGCACATCGGGCAAGTCTCTGCCATATCTGAACCACACATTTTTCACACTCAACAAAGCATTGTTTGTGTTTCCTGCTTCACTTAAATTAAGTTGTATAGGCTTTCTGTCACGGCATATTTTTGCAAGCCATTCTCTGCCATCTTTAACTGTAACAGGGCAAGCAAGGTTGTTTTTCACCCTTGCATAAACACGCATAGGTGTTGGAAAAGCTGCAAAAATATCGTTATCAATTAAGCTTTTGGCAAGGTTTTCCGGCTTGTCATCTGCAATTACCATACCATTATCCATCACAACAACTCTGTCAGAAACAGCAAATGCATCCTCCAAGCGATGCTCAGAAAGTATAACAGTTGTGCCAAGCTCACGATTAAGCTTTGACAACACACCAATAAACTCCTGTGCCGCAATAGGGTCAAGCTGACTTGTCGGCTCATCAAGAACAACAACCTCAGGCTGCATTACCATAACAGAGGCAAGGTTCAAAAGCTGCTTTTGACCGCCTGATAATTCACTTACATTTTTGTAAAACCAAGTTTGAATTCCAAAAAACGATGCCATTTCAGCCACTCTTACACGTATTTCGCCCGTCGGCACACCAATGCTTTCAAGACCGAACGCAAGCTCGTGCCACACTTTATCTGTTACAATCTGATTGTCAGCATTTTGCAACACAAAACCTATTTTTTCACTTTGTTCACGTAAGGGAATATCACAGATACTTGTTCCGTTAAAAAGTACACTTCCTCCCGCTTCACCGTGTGGTGCAATAGCAGGCTTGAAATGACGAAGCAAGGTGGATTTACCACAACCCGATTTGCCGCACAAAGTCACAAAGTCACCTTGATTAATTGTCAGGTTTATTCCTTTTAATGCAGGCTCTTCCTGACCGGGATATGTAAATATTAAATTTTTGACAGTAAATATTTCCATTTCAATCCCTCCCGTACTTCAATTATAACAGGCAAGCCTGACAGCATAAAATAAGCAAAAAACACACTCAATGAATAAAATGATACATCCGCACAGCTAATAAAAGGATAATACACACATTCAATCACGCCAGAAAAAAATCCAACAGCAACATACCCTGAAAGCAAAATGATAATTAACAGCAATGTTAAATCTCTTTTATCAAAGCTGTATATAGAATATGCCGTTCGCCCCGGTAAGCCAAAGCCACGGCTTTTCATACTGTCAGCAGTATCAATTGAATTCTCCAATGCCCACGTTATAAGTGCAGAAAAAATTGCTATACCATTTTTTGCACGTTTTATAATGCTTCCACATTTAACATCAGCACCAATGCACATTTGTGATTTTGATATAACCTTAAGCTGCTCTTTAAAGCGAGGTACAAACCTTAACACCATTGAAACAACCAACGAAAGTGACGGCATTATTTTACCAAACAGGTATATTATTTTATCGCTTGTTATAACCTCATTAAAGCATATAAACCAACAAACAACGGATGCAAGCATTGCACCTGCGGCACAACCATAAACAATAGTTTCAAATGTCAAAGGATTGCCGCTCGGGAAATATGCAAGCACAGTTACTCCTCTGTGATTAAACAAAGGATTAAAAAGCATAGATAATACCATCATCAACAATGCAGGCAACAAAAAATTTTTCTTCATCATAAAGCTGTAAAGCAACGCACAAAACAACGATATTCCAAGGCATACAGGATGCATAAATACCATCGAAAACATCAATATAACGAAAAAATATATGAAATTCACAACAGGGTGATATGTTTTAAATTCATTCATTATAAACGCCCTTTTGACTTAAATAATCTCCACCGACATCCTTGCCCAAATCACAGGTATATACAAATTCGATATTATCGTTGTTTTTTAACAAGTGCTTTGTACAACCGTAATTCGGAAAGCTGCCGTTAACCTTGTACATCCAGCCTGAAAGCTCACCGCAATCAAATTCATACAAATTATTCAACCCCTCAATATAAACACTTTCATATACAGGAGTTTTAACAAATTCCATATGTATTTTATTCAACTGCATTTCACGCAACAAAACATCAAAAACACTTTCGTTTTCATTAAAAACAATGTTTTGCTTGCTGAATATCACACCATTTTCAGGAACAAGCGACAGTTTTTCCGGAACAAGCCAGTCAATGTTGTTTAATATTGTATCACATCTTATAGTTAATGTGCAAGTCAATTCTTCAACAACAGGTTGTGGCGGCACTTCCTTTGCAGGCTCTTCCGGTATTTGTTCCGGTATTTTCTGAGGTTCAACAGTAACCGTTGGAACTACAGTTTCCTCAACCGGTATTCCCTGAAGTCCGGGGGCATTTCCGCCCCACATAAACACAACCGCCAAAATTAAAATCAAAATAATTATTACTGCAAACTTTTTCATTGTATCACTCCACGAAGGTTTAGTATTCCATACATAGTATCAGCAGTTACATTATATATCTCAAATAACAGTTTACTAAAATCATCGTCTGTTATATCATAAAGCCTTTGCCCCTCTTGCATAAGCTTTATTGATGCAAGCCCATACAATGCCTGTTCCGTCGCCATACCATCGACCTCGCCGTTTAAGCTATGCTTAAAGCCTTTGCCCTCAACATAAAAATCAAGCAATCTGTCTGCAAGCGAATTTCCATTTTTAACAAAACGTTCATCCTCCAAAGCTAGTCCAAGCTCGCCTAATGCGATTATCATTTGTATACAGCTTTCAGATGTGGTTTCACCAAAGCTTGAAAATCCGCCGTTTTCATCCTGCATTTGTGACATACATAGAAGTGCTTTTTCTATTGCAATGCTGACATCGTTGCGGTCTTTGTAATTAGAAAGTGCCTGCAAAACCATTCCTGTAACATCAGGGTCAGCAATATCACTTGTACCTAAAGCCCAACCGCCATTTTTACACTGACGTTCAAGAAGCTTATTTATATACGTTTCCCTTGCGTTCTCATCTCTGTAAAGTCCGCAGTCCAAAGCCAAAAGTGCCCACGCCGCGCCGTTTATTCCCTGAATCATAGTGTTTTTGCTGTTATTTAACGGTTCAAGCATATTATATCCGCCCACATCGGCAGGATTTTTACCTATCGCTGTCATAGCAATTACAACTCTTGAATACTCAGTATATTTTCTGTTATGTAAAACACCATTACGCTCTTTAATATACTCAATTGCATTGTTGTAATATTTTTCAAAATATCCGTCAGGAACTTCAACACCGCTTCTTGCAAGTCCGATTATTGCCCATTCGCCACCAACAGTGCCTATAACAGGCTCTGTAACAGTGTTACACACAATATTTGCTGTGTCCTTCAAAACAGCATCAATATTTTCATAAGCAAAAGCATTTACCGAAATTAAAGCAATTATTATTAAGTATGATATAAGCTTCTTCATATATCCTCCGTTACTTTACTATATTTTCTATAAACCGCATTAAAATTGCAGCAATCTGTGCTCTCGTTGCATTGCCGTCGGGCAGCAGCTCATTATCGCTGACACCCGTTATTATACCTTTATCAATTGCCCACATAAATGCATCTGTTGCCCATTCACTTACACTTTCTGCATCGTCAAAGGCATTCATATTGGTGTTAAATGATGTATCAAGGTCGTTAAGCTTTGCATAACGGTAAAGTATAGTAACTGTCTGTTCACGTGAAATATCTTCATTTGGAGCAAAGCTTTTATCAGTAATGCCGCTTACGATATTATTTTTTGCCGCCCAGTTAACGCTGTCATAATACCACTCGTCTGCAGAAACATCATCAAACGTATCAGTCGATGCATTTTCTTCAGGTGCTGCAAGTCTGTAAAGCACAGTTACAAGCATTGCACGTGTCATATTGGAATCAGGCTCAAAGCCATCTCCTGTACCCGTCATAAGCTTGTTATCATATGCATATTTAACAGCAGTATAATACCAGTCATTTTCATTAACATCGTTAAATATTTCTTTTTCAGTTTCCTGCTTTACCTCTTCTTCCTTAACTATTTCTTCTTTTTTAACAGACGCTCCGCCCGAACCTCCTCCTGATGAGCCACTTGATATAGTTCCACTTCCTGACGAAAATCCCTCTGCCCCTTTTTCTTTTGTATAATCATCTGTAAAAAACCATACTACAGTTGCATTTGAAGAAAGCAATGTATCACGACAGCCGGTGTTAACGTAATTTCCGTTCACCATAAACATCCAGCCTGATTTTTCTCCGTGGTCAAGCTCTGCTGTACCATCTATTGATGAAATATATCCATATGAGCTTTCAACATACTCGATGTTGTTCTTCGACAAAGCCGCATCAAGTGCGTCAAAAACAGTCTGACCCTTATTAAGCTGCACTGTTTCTGAAACAAAAGTTGTATATGCTGATGCATTATTCTTGTATGTATATGAATTGTTGCAAGCACTTTCATTATGCACCATTACCTTAACTGTAACACTTACGTTGTTGCTTACTGCTCCACCTGAGCCACCCATACTTTGCAATGAAACCTCAATATGCTTTGCAGTATCATCTGCAGTAATTTCAAGCGTTCCCGTTTTGGTAACATAGCCTGTTTTTGAAACTGAATAATTGTACGTACCTTCAGCAAGGTCAAAGCTGTTCTTATTAATTGCCGTTGCACCTTCAATGCTAACTACTGCATCGGCAGGTATTACCTCAAAGGTAACAGGGCAGTTTTGTGCCCATGTTGCCTGAGCTTGATTTAATGGATATTCCGAAAAATCATACATTGTTTTTCCTGATTTTTTAAAGCGCTGCCAAGCCAACAGACCCCTGAAGCCCTGTTCTGTAGAAAATGAATTATTTGACGGCATAAACCCGTCAAGGTTATCGGTAGCATTTACCATAAGCCCGTCAATAAGGCTTGCATCATTATTTGTTATTTCAATCGGATCTATTCCCAAAGCTGAGAAGCCTGCAATCGCAAGACCTGTTGAAGCAGAGCTTTCAACACCTCCGTTATTCTGCTGCAAAGCAAGCACTTCTGTGATTTTTTCATCAATAACCGACTTAACGTTTTCATTTGTATTGTAATACGGTGCCAATGCAAGAAACATCGGTGTTGCACCATCACTACCCCATTCAGTCCACGAAGCCTCTGAAGCAAGTGCGGCATTAACAAGATAATCAATCTGCATATCAGTTGCATAGTTATCAGCCTGCGACAGTGCAATTATAACATATGGAACTGTATAAGAATTAACCACGCTTGCTACCTGACTATCTACCATATCAGTAAGCTTTGTTACAATATCAAGCTTTTGAAAATCACTTGTTATAACATTTTTTGCATCATACCCCAAAGAACGCAACGCAATAATTGTCTTAGCCAAAGCTGATGGTGAATCAGAAGTTGCTGCTGTCGCTATCATTTTATCAATGCACGCCTGCTTATCTGCAGCACTTAGCTCGTAATCACTTTCAGGGTACAACTCATTATAAACCGCCATATCTGCAAGCAACCAATTCATATTACCATCATCAGCAACGCCACTTTGCGAGAATTTATGAGCTATATTATGCATAATTTCAATGTATGGCTTCTCTTTAACTTCAACCACACATCCCGTTGCAATAACAGGGCAATCAGCTAATAGCATATTGTTGTGCAAAGTATTGTAACTCTCCTGATTTTCGCTCCACGTATCTATATCAATATATTTAACCTCATCTGCGGGGTATGGGCCGTCGCCATAGTCAGCCTCTGTATATGCGATGGTATACGTAAAGCTTGAATAATCAAACTTTGCATAAACCCCCGGATAGTTGCGTGTTTCAGACAAGCTCCAGTCTGTCACAACATCACTGATTTTTCCGTCTGCCAGCAGATAATATAACCCTGGCTTATCAAAGGATAAGGTAACCTTGCCTTCTTCATCAGTTATATAGCTTTCAGCACCCGCTTTAACAATCATATTGCCAAGCGGAATACTTACTTTATCCTCATCTGTATAAGCCATTCCATAATAGCCTTTTAAAGTAAGAGAGAATTCTTCACCTGCAAAAACAGATTTATTATCGGCATCAAAATATGTGTACCAATCCGCATAATATACGTTGTCAGCATTAATTGAAGCCACAAGCTTATCTCCGTTTTGAACAGTATCAACTGACACGCCCGAGGTTAACCCAACATTATTTACAAAAAACAAATTATTGGTAGACTCAGTTCCCCACAGTTTGCTTACAAAGCCATTCGGTGCATAATATCCAGCCTCACTGTTGTAAGCCTTATGTGCAGCTATAAGAGCCTCGTCCACCGTACAACTGCCGTCCTCATCCAAATCAGCAACAACTACCTCTTTGCCAAGCATTACACTGCCATCTGTCGCTGTTCCTAATATACCCTGATTGCTGATTGTAAAATATACTGTCGTTTGTGTACTGTCAGCAAACACGATGCAAAGCGGAAGCATCGCTACAACAATAGTTAATGATAAAATAAGTGATAATAATCTTTTCATTTTACTCGTCCCTTTCATTTGAGATTAAAAATAATAATAAAACTAAACCTCCTCCCCAAATGCCGAGCAAACAAAAAAGCTGCGGCAAATATGCCACAGCTGAGTTTTCCTGTGATAATCACAAATTATTTTCAAACACGAAAATAAAACTATCGGCTCTATTACATAGGTAACGTACAAACCGACATCAATGCAGGTCTTCTGACTCATACCATATAAAACGCTTTTATGCTCTGCCTTCTCAGTTTCCCAATGACCGGCTTTCACCGTCGAGCATAAATTCTTCGGTACATACAGCGACAGTTATCGTCCGGGATTCTCACCCGATTCCCTTTTCACCTGCTGCACCCAAACGATGCGGCAGACACATTATGTGATGTAAATATTTTACTACTAATATTCGGCAAAGTCAACACTTTTTTAATACTCTTTCCATATGAGATAAGTCATAAAAGCCACACCTATGTGCAATTTCTGTTTTTGACCAATCAGTTAAGCTCATCATTTCAAGTGCTTTTTCGCACCTGTACTTGTTAAGGTACTGCATTGGCGTACATCTGCACATATTATAAAACCAACGGAACAACGTTGCTTTTGACATAAAAGATTTTTTACATAGCAAATCAACTGTTATTTTATCTGCATAATGCTTATGTATATATTCCAGCACGTTTAATATATTTGTTTCGTGCTTATCAACAGGCTGTTCGTCTAACTTTTTTATTTGTTCTGACAACAAATATGAAAGCCAGTAAATAATCTTCCACATTGTATGATACTTTAAAGGATTAAAAACCGACTTATCAAAGTATGTATTTTCAACAAAATCCAGCTCCTGCTTTAATTGAAGCATTTGCCCGACAGACAAATGCAAAAACATAGAACTTGAAAAATGCTGACGTAAAAACGGTTCTATTTCCGTAAACTGCAAAAAACCCGGCATATTCGTTGACTCGTTCTTGTTTTCAGCAATAAAATCTTTGTGCAACAAAATATGGTAAACATCAAGATTTTCAGTGTCATAATATGCGTGAACAATCATAGGTGGAATAAGAAAAACATCCCCTGCTTTTACTCTAAAACATTCATTTTCTATCTGATGAGTACCAATACCCTTTAAAACTATGTTTATTTCATAAAAATCGTGATTGTGCGGTTCAATACTGTAATCAGGGGATAACACTGTCCGAATCAGTTGACCGTTATAAAAGTTTTTTTCTTCATCGCAATGAAACTTGATATCCATATTCACTACCTCGTTTGAGATTATTGTACATATAATTTTGATTATTACACTATTATTGTAACATATACTATGCTATAATTCAAGTATAAATAAAATGAGGTAATTAAATGAACAGAATTGAAAAAAGAAGAATGGGAAAGCAAATATTATAATATCGCAATGGACGCTCATGGTAAAGCTGGCGGCGGGCAGGACTCTCATATGGCTATAGATTATGACATTATTCTAAACCTTGGTATTAATTGCATAATAGAAAAAACCAATAAATATTTGTTGACCTGTAGTGAAAACCAAAAACCGTTTTATAACACTTGCAAAACCTGCCTTAAAGCCGTTATAAAATATTCTGAAAAATATGCAGATGCGGCAATGAAAATGTCAAAAGAAACAACAGATATGCAAAGAAAAAACGAGCTTGAGAAAATTTCTGAAATATGCCAAAAGGTTCCTGCACAACCTGCCGAAAGCTTTTACGAAGCTATACAGGCTGTACACTTTGTAACGTATTGCATTTCTTTAAATCCGTTTCGTTTTTGCAGTCAACAATTCCAGTTAGGGCATCCCGACAGATACTTGCTTAAATATTATCTTAATGATATTAAAAACAGCATAATCACTAAAGAATACGCACAATTATATTCACAGCACTTGTGTTGAAATCACCCCTGTTGCTTCTTCAAACGTATGTGTTGCAAGTCCATATACCAATATGCCACAGATTTTGCTTGACATTATGGACAGGAAATATAATAATTTGGATGAATTATTATATGCTTTATTTACAAAGCTTGATGCAAGCATAAAACGCAATTTTGAAGAACAAAACGAAATATAAAAAATCAGAGCACCTGTCGAGTGTAATGATAAAAGGTAGACACATAGCGTGTCTACCTTTTATCATTACATAAACTTTAAAAGCTGCCAGTCTATACTTTGGAGCAAAAATTATTCCATTTCCTTTGCTTTAATATACAACGCACACTCCACACGTTTTCTTTCAAGCTCACAGCCTATCTTATACGGAGTTTTTATATCTCCGCCAAACTGATATGCATTTGCATGGCAACCGCCGCTGCAATAAAATTTAGCCCAGCATTTATCGCAATCAGGCTTTGTATATACGTTTGTTTCTGCAAAGCACTGTGTCATTTCGGCATTATACGTTCCGTCAAGCACATTTCCCAACAAAAAGTCTTCATTACCAACAAACTGATGGCAGGGGTAAATATCACCATCAGGAGTAACAGCGAGGTACTCACAACCCGCACCACAACCGGACATTCTTTTTATAACACACGGGCCCTGATCCAAATCTATCATAAAATGGAAGAAATTAAACCAGTCGTCACCCTTTTGTCTTTTTGCATATTCCTTTGCAAGAGCTTCATACTGTTCAAAAATAACAGGTAAATCCTCTTCTTTAAGAGAATAATCCATATCAGCACCGCCAACAACAGGCTCAACTGAAATCTGCTTGAAGCCCTCGTCAGCAAGATGCAATACATCTGCAGCAAAATCAAGATTGTGTCTTGTAAATGTCCCTCTTACATAATAGTTATCCTGATTTCTTGCCTCAGCCGCCTTTTTGAACTTAGGCATAATTATATCATAGCTTCCGCTACCATTAACTGCAGGACGCATCATATCATTGATTTCTTTTCTGCCGTCAATACTCAAAACAAGGTTTGACATATGCTCGTTTATAAACTTAAGCTTCTCGTCATCAAGCAAAACGCCGTTTGTTGTAATAGTCAGTCTGAAATTCTTATCGTGAATTCTTCCCTGTTCTTCAGCATAGTATGTAAGCTTTTTAACTACATCGAAGTTCATAAGAGGCTCTCCGCCAAAAAAGTCAATTTCGATATTTTTTCTGCCACCTGATTTTTCTATTACAAAATCAATTGCCTTTTTGCCGACCTCTTCAGACATAAGCGAACGCTCGCCACAAAAGCTACCTGTTCCGGCAAAGCAGTATTTGCATCTTAAATTGCAATCGTGTGAAACATGCAGACAAAGTGCCTTAACAACAGGACGTCTTTTTATCTTTGCTGCAGTTTCAGAATATGTATCATCAGTAAATAACAAACCGTTGTCAACAAGCTCCTGAATTTCCGCTTTAGCTACCGATATTTCAGCTTCACTGAATTTCTTTACGGTTTCCAAATCCTTATCATCACTTTCGATAAGGCTATAAACCAGGTCTGACACCACGTGAACAGCACCGCTGTTAACATCGGTCACAATATTTACTCCATCTATAGTAAACTTATGAATCATCACAAAAATCCTTTCAAAAAAAATAGTGCAAGGCAAAGTTTTGCCTTGCACTCTGAAAACTTAATTATTTGTTTTTGTTTTCACATTTCTGATTTGCAACTGTGCAAGAAGTTTTGCAAGCTGACTGACATGATGTCTGGCATTCGCCGCATCCGCCTTTAGCAGCACTTTCTTTTAATGTTGCACCGCATAATGTTTTAATATTTGTCATTTTCGTTTTGCCCCTTTCATATTAATTCCCAATATACCGCCGAAAGTTCCTGAAAAAACTCCGATTGCCAGCATAGCAACTGTGTTAATACCAAAATCAGCATTGCGAAAAGCAAGACAGCTTAACAAATACAACGTTACCATATATATGGTTCCTGATATCGCACCGCAAAGCCAGCCTTTTGTTCTGTTACCGCGTGCAGTAAGCACGCCTGCAAGCATAATACTGAGTATCGTCATAACAAGTACCACGGAAGGCACAAGAGCATCGGGAAAATCGGTGTATGTTACAATGATAGCGAAAACAAACAGGCATACGAGCATAATTAAATATGTAACCGCCACATTCTTAATAACAGAAATAATTGACGGAAATACACCTGAATTTTCTTTTACAACTGCATTAAATTCCATATAAAAACCTCCGAATATGTATTTATTAATACATATTCGAGGATTTATACAAATATGTTAGTCACTGATTTTCTGCTCAACAGTAGCAATTGCCTTACGTTCAAAAACAAGAGTTGTTTTATCAGCACCTGTTTCGATTGTAACAACATCATCTTTGATTTTAGCAATTTTACCAACAACGCCGCCGATAGTTGTAATCTTATCGCCAACCTTAATTGCTGCAAGCATTTCTCTCATCTGCTTATCTCTTTTTCTCTGAGGTCTTATTATAAACAACCAAAAGAAAAGAATAAGCACTGCAAAAGGCAAAAGCTGAGCAATCATAGCTGTAGTAGGATTAACTTCTGCACCGGCTGCAGCTGCATCTGTTGCATATGCTGTTAATTCAAATAACATTTCTTTACCTCCATAACAAGTTAATACTAATATTATAACCAAATTATGTATATATTGCAAGAGTTTTTACAATTTTTTAATTAAAAATATGTTTTTAACCAATTTATGCAAAGGTTAACCCACTGTGCAACGTGAGGATAATCAACATCGTTTGTTTCAAGGTCTGCCGTTGCAAGCCCATGAGGACCTTTAGGGAATATGTGCATTTCAGTCGGGATTTTCTTTTCTGCAAGTGCCGTTGCAAGCAGTAACGAATTTTCCACAGGTACCGCACCGTCATTGAAAGTATGCCATATAAATGTTGGCGGCATATTATCGTGAATATGCTTTTCAAGCGACAAATAATCAAGCAAATCCTGTTTTCCTGCCAACAAAGTATCAAAAGAGCCTCTGTGTGCCTTATCACCTGATGTTATTACAGGATAGCAGGCAATTAGCAAATCAGGTCTGTTTTTATCCTTTGCCATACCTTTTATATTCTGAAGCTCAGGCTTCATATAATGTGTGCAAAGTGAAGTTGCAAGATGCCCACCCGCTGAAAAACCACATATAGCAATTTTTTTCGGGTCGGTACGCCATTTTTCAGCATTATCACGTATCATACACATAGCCCTTGTTGCATCAAGAAGCGGCTGCGGATGCACATTTGGTGCAACGCTGTAATTTACAACAAATGCATTAAAACCCGCCTCAAGAAACTTCATTGCAATAGGCTCAGCCTCTCTTGGAGATGTCAGCCAATATCCGCCGCCCGGGCATATTAAAACAGCCGGTCTTTGTTCCTTTTCATCAAGTGAATACACAGTTAAAGTAGGCATAAAATCCTTATTTTTGCCGTCATATTCTTCCTTTTCCCAAAGCGGTAAAACCTCGTAAATCATATTTTTCTCCTTTAGAATCTCACCTTAATAATAGCCTTTTTAAAGCTCGTCTTTTCATATCCTTTTACAGGTGCGTGTCCGTCACAAGGGAAAACAATATAGAACTTACCTTCTGACATTTTAATACCGTCGCCTTCACCCTTTGTAAAGAATATATCCTTTGTTTCATTATATTCTTCTGTAACTGTGCAATCCTCAATAGGTGCGTAAACCATTATTTCTTCACCTGAAATAATGTACTGCAAATCTATGTATTTTTTGTGTGCCTCAATTTTTATTTCATCCATACTTGTTGTTTCACCTTCAACAATTGAAGCAAACACATCGTCACCGTCAATTTCATACTTACCAACAGCGATATCTTTATCAAGACCTTTGACAAAATCTATCGCTTTATCAAGTCTTTCTGACAAACCTTTGTACAAATCAATTGAATTAATTTTACCTGTAATCATATAAATAACCTCCTTATTTATTGTGATTTTATCATATTTAACATTAATTGTAAACAACTTTTACATATTTTTTTATTGCAAGTGTATCTTTGGTCACATCGCATTGAACAGCTATTATGTTTACGCCTTTTTGTTCAGCTTTTTTAAGTGCTTCTGCAAATTCAGGATGAGTTGTATAATTTGGCGTAAAGCAATTTGCACCGTCGATTTTTATAACGAAAACCACATATGCTTCATAGCCGTTTGCTACGCAATCACAAAGCTCGTTTATATGCTTTAAACCTCTTTCTGTGGGTGCATCAGGGAACATAACAACTCCGTTGTTTTCAAGCGTGACACCTTTTACCTCAACAAATATCTTTTTACCGTCTGCTTCAATATAAAAATCAAATCTCGAGTTTTTATACTTACATTCAGGCTTAATCATTGTAACGTTTTCAAACATATTATGTGCCCATTCACCAAACACCTTGTTTGGTGCCTGACTGTCAATATTAACAAGCCTTTCCCCCTTATATACAGAAATCAAATCATATTTTGTTTTGCGTTCAGGATTATCACTTTCCTGAACAAAAACCCTGGCACCCTTTTTAAGAAGCTCTCCCAAACGCCCTGTGTTTTTTACGTGACAGTTACATACAACTCCGTCAATTTCAACCTGTGCTATAAATCTGTTGGGACGTGCAATAAACACCCCGTTTTTAATTCTTTCGTATCTCATATCTATATTATACGACTAATCACGCAAAAAAACAAGTATGCATATTATGATACAGGAGGTGAAATATATGTGTGAAAAAGGTTGCGACAGCAATATACTTTTCTTTATAATAATCTTTCTTTTGTTGTTCTATAGCTGACGATATTTGTCATACATTGTAATAACAAGGAGGAGCTTATGAACATAGACGAAATGATTTCAAAACTCAATGACCCGAGACTAAAAAAAGCAATAAATGATTTATCACAAAGTCCAAAAGGCAAGGAAGTATTAAAAAAACTGGATAAGCTGGATAAAAGCAAGCTTGAAGGATATGTAAAAAGCATAAACAGCAGTAATATTTCAACAGAAATATTACTGAAGCAAATACAAAGCAATCCCGGGCTTTTAGATAAGCTTAATCAGCTTTTGTCAAAAATGTAGCAAAAGGGAGTCAGGCGACTCCCTTATTTAAAGGAGGTAAATAATGGCGGATATAGAAAAAGCAATGGATACGCTGAGCTCTCTGCTTTCATCCGAAGAAGGCAAGCAAACACTGTCTGATATGGTAAGTTCATTTTCAGGAAGCACTTCCGAAAGCTCATCAGACGACCTTTTAAATATGGATTCTATGCTTAAAGTAAAAAATATTATGGACGAATTCCAGCATAGTAACGACAGACGTTCAAACCTGCTTACAGCATTAAAACCATATCTTAACAACGCACGCCTTGGCAGAATAGATGAAACAATAAATCTTTTAAAGCTTGCAAAGCTACCCACACTAATTAAAAGTATCAGAAAGTAGGTGCAAAATGGTATATAAAAGGTATTGCAGTCCTTTTGAAAACGTGCAACGGAAACCCGAAACCCCTCCGTTGCCGGTTCCAAAGGAATGTTCCCCACACCCAAAAGAAGCAAAGCCATCATTTTTAGGAAATTTCGGAATGGATGACATTATTATTCTTGGATTAATATTAATACTGTTACTCGATGACACAGACGAAAAGGATTTTCCGCTTATTATCGCACTCGGTTTCTTGCTCATAACAGGCTGGAATAATTAACATTATTTAAAATATTACATATTATGTAATGAAGTCTTAAGGAATTAAGACGATTTATCAAATAGGAGGTTAGCTTATGAGCGAGTGCAACGAAAGCCGTGTTCGCCCCAACTGCGATTTTAAAGACGGCGTATGCATCCATACAGACCAGGTATATGATTCCTGTAAAGAAAAGGATTGTCTTGAGGATTTAGAGGTTATACTTACTGCAAGTGGTCAGTCTATTATAGACCAGGCAATAAACGTAAAAATCAAAAGTGCTGAAGTGATATGGGTATTTACAGACATTGAACCGGTGCCTTTTAACAGAGGATTTTTCACGGTTGATATTAAATATTTCTTCCGCGTTACACTGGACGCGTTCAGAGGCGTTGGTAATCCAACAGAGGTTGAAGGTCTTGCAACATTTGATAAAAAGGTAATATTGTTTGGTTCAGAAGGTAATTCCAAAACATTTGCATCAAATTACAACCCGGGTGGTCAGATGCCTGTTATGTGGAGAAAAAACAACTTACCAAAAGCAATCGTTGAGGTTGTTGACCCAATCGCACTTGCAGCAAAGGTTGTTGATTCCTCAAGATGCAACTGCTGCTGTTCATGCGATGTATCCTCTGTTCCTGATTATATTTGTCAGTGCTTTGGCGACGAGCTTGTAATGGGTGACTGTGCAAAACGAGTATTTGTTTCTCTTGGAATATTTACAATAATAAAAATCGAGAGAAATGTTCAGCTGTTGATACCTGCAATTGATTTCTGCATTCCTGAAAAAGAATGCCTTGCAGCAACAGAGGATAATCCCTGTGAGTTGTTTAACTCACTGCGTTTCCCGATAGATGAGTTTTTCCCTCCGCAAAAAAGCGAGTTTGAAAACCACGACGATAACTGCTGCTGTTAAGGGAAACAAACTACGATTCAAATGAACAGATAAAAGTAAAAAGGAAACGACAACTTTCATTTTGAAAGTTGTCGTTTCTTTTTGGTGCCGGTGGCCGGAGTCGAACCGGCACGCCATCGCTGGCGGCGGATTTTGAGTCCGCTACGTCTGCCAATTCCATCACACCGGCACATTGAGCAGCTCTGCTGCTCACTTGGAATATTATAACTCAACTTAAACAAAAAAGCAAGTACTTTTTGCAAATTTTCAAATTATTTTTTTTGAAGCTTATAAAAAACTCTCGAATAACTGATTAATGACAGCAGACTGAAAGCCAATGCCACACAAATAATTAGAATTTTTATTGCAGGCGGCATCATATTGCCATACACAATAAACAAAAAGAATGAGCAATAAAAAACAAAAGTTGCAACCTTGCCATACCATTTTGCCATAACCACTGTTTCGCTTTTTCTGTACAGCTTATATCCACCAAGTGCGAATACAAGCTCTTTGACAAATATAAACGCAAACACAATCCACATAGGCTTGTATCCGCCAAGTGCTATACAAAACGCAGCAGTAACCTGAGTAAGCTTATCAGCAAAAGGATCAAACACAGTACCAAATTTAGTTATTAAATTATATCTTCTAGCTATGTATCCGTCCAGTACATCAGTAACACCTGAAAGTATCAGCAAGCATGCGGCAACAGATGTGTTGCCGCTAAAAAACTGCCATACAAAAACAGGAATTAAGCATATACGAACTAAAGTCAGTATATTCGGAATATTCATAATAAACCCTCTATTCGTCAGATTGAAAGAATTCTTGCCAAATCAATCAAATCATTTCTTACAACAGGCTTCATATCCAATCCTTCAATGATATCGACGTCATAAATCTTGTTGTTCTTAACACCTATAATTCTGTTGCCGATGCCATCTCTTAACAACTCTACAGCTCTTGAACCCATCTGGCTTGCAATAACTCTGTCCATAACAGACGGTGTACCACCACGCTGAATATGACCAAGAATTGTTGTTCTTGTTTCCATGCCTGTTAGTTCTTCTATTGTCTTTTCCAAGTCACCATCAAAGTTAAAGCCTTCTGCCTGAATGATTATGCAATGCTTTTTATTCTTTCTTGCACCATCTTTAATTGGCTTGATAAGGTCTCTTTCCAAATCAAAATCAGCCTCAGGAATCAAAATTGCCTCTGCACCTGTTGCAATACCAACGTTCAGAGCAATCATACCCGAATTTCTGCCCATAACCTTTACAATGCTGCAACGTCTGTGACTTGATGCAGTATCTCTTATTTTATCAACAGCCTCTGTAGCAGTGTTAATAGCTGTATCAAAGCCTATTGTATATTCTGTGCACGTTATATCATTATCTATTGTGCCGGGGATACCAATTGTTGGCATACCTTCAATTGACAAATCTTTTGCACCTCTGAAAGAACCATCACCACCGATAACAACAAGACCATCAATACCAAAATAACGAGCGGTACCGATTGCACGTCTTACCACCTCAATATCTTTAAAGTCCTTACAGCGTGCAGTCTGAAGCATTGTACCACCACGTTGAAGAATTTCAGACACGTCTCTTGCGGTCATTTCGTATATATCACCATGCAAAAGACCAGCATAGCCCTTTCTTATTCCCATTACTCTCAAATCATAATATTTAGCTGTTCTTACAACTGCTCTTATGGCAGCATTCATACCAGGTGCGTCACCGCCACTTGTAAGAACACCAATTGTATTAACTTCTTTCATTTTTATCCTCCGTTCTAAAAACCAATATCAATTATTATACCGTGAGCCTGTTCAACTTCGGTTTCAGGCACTAAAAACTCGTAGCAAATATCATCAGAGCCGTCATTTCCCATTTCACGCACTTTAAATATTATACCATTTTCAGTAAGAGCAAGTCTGATTTTATCAGACATTTCTTTGTCACGGGCAATATAAACAATAGTCCACACGCTTTTAAATCACTCTCCCACATCAACAATACCATGTTTTGTATAAAGCTTACATTTACCACGGACTTTAATCGCAGATGTGGTTTCGGTAAACTGAGCAATATACGCTTCACCGCTGTCTAATTTTTCAGTATGATGGAATCTCGTATCCTTGCCTCTTGTAAGACCGATAATATTAACTCCGTCTTCCAAGGCTTTTATTACGATATAATCATCACAGTCAGTCTTTGTATATTCCATTGAATTTCCTCCTAAAATACCTACTTTGAATATTTTATACTATTTTTCAAGAAAAATCAACCATTAATTCAATTATTTTAATATAATATCGCATTTATTGTTAAATAATTGACGAATTTTTGTGCAAAAATCATCATTCGGGTCTATTTTCAAGTTCTGTCCGCCTGCAAGTGTTCTTTTGTCAGACTCAAAATAAAGAATAATTTCGGTATCACCCTGATATATTCTGCAATACTCTTTAAGCATATCAATTTTATTCTCAAATCCTGACGGGATTTTGACATAAAGCCTCTTTTTATCCGCAACGGTAATTGGCAGTGCATCAGATAATACTATACGTGGATTTTGCTCCTCTTTGTTATCTATTCTACCCGTTATTTCAATGATTTTATCCTTTTGCATAAAAGAAGAGTACAATGAAAATTGACGTGCAAAAACAATAACCTCAATTGCCCCTGTTAAATCCTCAACAGTTATAAAAGCCATTTCATCATCTTTCTTTGTCATTTTTCTTGTTATGCCGCTTATTATTCCTGCAATTTTTACAGTTTTTCCGTCTTGATTCTCATTTAACAGAATATCGGCAACAGGTGTTGTTTTTCTCCTTGCCAGCACCGCCTTGTACTCATCAAGCGGATGCCCCGAAACGTAAACCCCAAGCGTGTTTTTTTCGTATGCAAGCAACACGTCTTTTGAAAACTCACTTATGTCAGGCAGATTATCCTGAACGTTAAGCACATCATCAAACAAAGATATCTGATTTGCAGAACCATACTTTTCATTTTTTGCCGCACGTTCCATTACCTCCTCCATTACAGTGAGATACTGTGAACGCTTACCGCCCATACAATCAAAGGCACCACATTGTATAAGACTCTCAACAGCTCTTTTGTTTACATTTACCGAAGCAATTTTATTGCAAAAATCAGCAAAGCTTAAATAAGGTTCTTTTTCCCTTAATTCAACAATAGCTCCTGCTGCACCCAGTCCCAAATTTTTCACTGCACCAAGGGCATATCTTATATTCTTACCGTCTGTTGTAAATTTAATTCCGCTGCTATTAATATCAACCGGCAAAAGCTTTATTCCCATTGCAGGCATTTTGTTGATATATTGAGCAATTTTAACATCGTCGTTAAGATGAGCGGACATAAGTGCACTCATAAATTCTGCAGGATAATAATACTTTAAATATGCAGTTTGATATGCAACAACAGCATATGCAGCAGCGTGAGATTTGTTAAATGCATATTTTCCAAAATCAGCCATTGCATCAAAAAGCTTTTTGGCAGTTGCGGCATCAACACCATTTGCAACAGCACCACACACCTCACCATCACCATAAATAAAGCTTTGTTCTTCTTTTTTTATAGCTTCAGGCTTTTTCTTGCTCATTGCACGGCGAAGCATATCGGCACGCCCAAGTGAATATCCGGCAACTTTCTGTACTATCTGCATAACCTGCTCCTGATATACAATACAACCATACGTAGGCTTTAATATTTCTTCAAGCATCGGATGCAGATACGTAACTTTTTCAGGACTGTTCTTGCACTCGATAAAACGTGGTATTGCATCAGCAGGACCGGGACGAAACAGTGAAATTCCGGCAATCAGGTCTTCTAACGACTGCGGTTTAAGCCGTTTCATAAAGTCGGTCATTCCCGCACTTTCAAGTTGAAACATTCCATCAGTATTTCCTGACGAAATAAATGAAAACACTTTGCTGTCTCCATAATCTATTTTATTAACATCAATAACTATATTATGATTGTTTTGTGCCGCAGTTATTGTGTCATTTATAATAGTAAGATTTCTGAGTCCAAGAAAATCCATTTTAAGAAGTCCAAGTTCTTCAAGCGTAGTCATTGTAAACTGTGTTAAAACCCCGTCTTCAGACATTTGAAGCGGCACATAGCTGTCAAGACTCTGTTCGGTTATAACAACACCTGCTGCGTGAGTGGTTGCGTGACGCGGCAATCCCTCAAGTTTTTTTGAAACATCAAGCAATTGTTTAACCTCAGTGTCGGTTTCATACATTTCCCTTAAAGGTTTTGACTCTAAAATTGCTTTGTCAATCGTTTGCCCTATTCCAAACGGAATTGCTTTTGCAACAGCATCTGCCTTTGCATAAGAAACATTTGTAACACGTGCAACATCACGCACAACCGAACGTGCAGACAATGTACCAAAGGCTATAATATGACCGACATTCTGACTTCCGTATTTGTTTACCACATAATCAAACACTTCACTTCGGCGTTCAAAGCAAAAATCTATATCTATATCAGGCATTGTTACACGTGATGGATTTAAAAACCTTTCAAAAAGAAGATTATATTTCATCGGGTCTATACCCGTAATACCAAGGCAGTATGCAACAAGGCTGCCTGCCGCACTTCCTCTTCCCGGGCCCACAGGAATCCCTTCTGAAGTTGCAAAACGGATAAAGTCCCATACTATAAGGAAATAATCTACAAAACCCATAGTTTTTATAACATTAAGCTCGTATTTAAGCCTGTTTATATGATTCTCATTGCCATATCTTCTGTTAAGCCCTTTAACGCAGAGCTGTTCAAGATATTCGTATGAATCAGTTCCTTCAGGCAAATGAAACTTTGGAAGGTGGTATTTACCAAATTGTATTTCAACATTGCACATATCAGCAATTTTAACAGTGTTTTCCAAAGCAACGGGAATATTGTAAAACAGCTCGTTCATTTCATCGGCAGATTTAAAATAAAGCTCGTCTGTTTCAAACTTCATTCTGTCAGTATCATCAACGTTTTTTCTCATTTGTATGCACATTAAAACGTCCTGATAATATGCATCTTCTTTTTCGATATAATGAACGTCGTTTGTTGCAACAAGCTGCAAACCAAGCTTATTTGCAAGCGTAACCGCACCATTTATAATTTTCAAATCATCCTGAGTCTTATGATTTTGTATTTCAATAAAATAATTATCTTTACCAAAAATAGATATATATTCGTTTGCAGTAAACTCTGCACCCTCCATATCGTTGTTTAAAATACACTGTGCAATCTCACCTGCCTGACAAGCAGACATACAAATAAGACCCTCGCTGTATTTCAAAAGGGTCTGCTTGTCTATTCGGGGTTTAATGTAAAAGCCTTCAACATTCGCAATGCTTACCAGCTTGTACAGATTGTGAAGTCCCGTGTTGTTTTTCGCGAGCAGAATAAGATGATAGCGCTTGCTGTCAAATTCATACGTTTTATCGTAAAGCGAACGGGTACACATATAAAATTCGCAGCCTATAACAGGTTTGATTCCCTGCTCAACACATTTTTTATAAAAATCAATAACTCCATACATATTACCATGGTCAGTTATCGCAACGGCTTTTTGCCCCATAGCCTTTGCTTTGGCAACCAGAGCATCTATTCTGCAGGCTCCGTCAAGCAATGAAAAAGCGGTATGATTGTGCAAATGAACAAATTCCATAAACCTATTCCTCCGCCAATGATAGTAATTTTCTCATTCTGTGATTAACACAGGATTTTGAGATTCCAAGCTGTGCACCAAGCTCTGACAACGACACTGAAGAATCTGCCATACGTGCCTCCGCAAGCTGAACAAGCTCAGGTGGCAAGCTGTCAAAGCCTATATTGTTTTTAATTTTCAAAATAGCATTTTTTTGCACTGCACCTGCAGATGCCGCTTTCATTACATTTGCGGCTTCACAGTTTGCAAGCCTGTTTGTGTTGTTAATAAGCTCTTTTTCTATTTTTACATTTAAAAAATCAAGCATCTGATTGTGTGCACCAACCACGGCAAGCAGGTTTTCAATCTGCTCACTTTCTTTTATATACAAAACGTGATTACCATTACGTACAATTTTTTTGGCATATATTTCATAATGACGCAAAAGCTCAGCAATATCACTGCAAACAGAAAACCTGTTTGTTGTGATTTCGGAATGATAGCTTTTTTTCGGGTCAGACACAGAAGCACCACCCAAAAAAACACCACGCACCATTGCCGCCTTGCAACACTCGTTTCGTATAATATCCTTATGTATTCTGACAGGCGTTGTTGCCATTTTCAAATCACGCAAAATTTTCAATGCATCAGGACCTGTTACAGCAACCTCAAAAAGCCCGCCGTCTGTAACTCTAGCCTCGGCACTTATGCTATAAAGCTTTTCTAGCAATGCAAAAAAGCGTTGTGCCACAACGCCTTTTTCTGTTTTAAAGCGAATCTGGTCATTACTTATAAACGCTCCGACGCCAACTATGCCTGATAGCTCGGCACGAACGCAACATATATCACCAAATTCCTGCTTGCATATTTCATTTTTCACATCTGAAGCAAAGGACATATTATTCCTCCTACCACTTAGCTTCCTCTTTATCTTCGGGCATTACTGCTTTCAAAGAAGTTATTGCAACCTCAAGCATACTGTCGTCAGGCTCACGGGTTGTAAACCTTTGCATCCACATACCGGGGGCAGAAATAATTCTTGTAAATTTGTTGTTGTGACGGCCTGCAAACTTTATAATTTCATATGAAAGACCTGCAACAACAGGAAGCAAAAGAATTCTGAATCCAAATCTGCCAACCCACGAAATATCGTTAGGTATCAACAAGAATACTATAAAGCTTATTACCATAACTATAAGCAAAAAGCTTGTTCCGCATCTTGGATGGAATCTTGAACATTTGCGTGCATTTTCAGGCGTAAGCTCAAGTCCTGCTTCATAACAAGAGATGCTTTTATGCTCTGCACCGTGATACATAAACACACGCTTTATATCCTCCATCTGTGCCACAAGGGCAATATATAAAACAAAAAGGCAAATTCTTATTACACCTTCAACAAAGGTTTTTGCAAAGCCGGAGGTTATGTGCAAAAGCCCCGCAACAAACGTCGGCAAAAGAATAAACAGTCCCACCGACAGCAATATTGACAGTATAACTGAAAAGTAAATAACATAATCCTTTAGTTTGTCACCAAATGTTTTTTCCAGCCACGCATCTATTTTGGAAGGCTTTGCGTTCTCTTCTTCTATATCAAAAAACTCTGCAGAAAACATAAGGCATTTAACACCTGTAACCATACTTGCAAAAAAATTGACGCAACCTCTTATTATAGGAAGCTTTGCAATTTTCTTATTAGTTGCCTTAACAGGCTTAATGTCTGTTACAATTTCTCCGTCAGGCTTTCTTACTGATGTGGCAATCAGCTTTGGACCACGCATCATTACGCCTTCTATAACAGCTTGTCCTCCAATGCTTGTTTTATGTTCTTTATTACAACTCATTTTCTTCCTCCTTCTCCGGTTCTGTTACAACCGTCTTTTTTACTGCACAGTTACCTGTGATTTTAGCACCCTCTTCAATCACCATATTGCCAGCACAACAATCACCTTCAATAACGGCAGTTGCTCTGTATGTTATATTATCTGCGGTTATATTTCCGCAAACAGTTCCACCTGCTATCAGATTTTTGCACTTTATATTTCCGTTAACAACGGCTTTTTTGTCAATGATAACATCACCGTTTACAGTTATATCACCGTTTATTTTTCCGTCTATTTTATAATTGCCGCCCCCTGTAACAGAGCCGTCAATAACAGTTTTAAGACCTATTAATGTATCTATTCTTACAATGTCACTTGTTTTTTTACCAAACATAGCCACCCCTCCAACATTTCTATTTTATAACACTTTTAAAAAATAAGCAAGTAATTTATAATAAATAATTTGTTAACAAACTATTTAATGATAATTTTTGTTCTGTGTGGTTTAATTTATATCGAAATATGTCGATTGATTTTTGTGGTTTTATATGGTAAACTTGTGTTGTAAGAGCTAAAAATTTAATATGGTAAAAATGTCGCTTTTTTTCTGAAAATGTCGTAAAAGGAAAGGGAAAGACAAAACAACGTAAGCAGTGGCGGAACATTTAAAACTGATTATGATAAAAATCAGTATCAGTCAGCATTTTCAGATGTTGATAAATTGCCAACAACTAAAAACACACAACCCAAAGCTTCTTATAATGTAAATACGGATATAGCAAAGCAACGTGCCGAATTTGAACCATTGGTTAATAATGCATACGCACCGCTTATGGAAAAAGCAGAAACACGTAAGTGGAATATGCCAAAGAGCGAAGTGGAAAAAGCACAAAACCTTTTAAACACCTGGGGTTATACAGACTGGTGGGGTAAACCATTGAAGGTAGATGGAATACTTGGCCCGAAAACAAGAGGCGCATTGGAAAAGCATATTTGGGACGGCATACCAACACAAGAAACACTAGATATGCAAAGGTGGCTTAATAAAAACGGTTTTACGGATAATGACGGCAATGCACTGAAACAGGATGGAATGCTTGGCAGAAAGACAGATGCGACGGTACAAAATGCAATTTTAAAGCTTGGTGAAAGTGATGGCGATAAAAAAGATGATGAAATCGCACAGATTCGTAAAAAATTAGGCTATGATGATTTGTTAAATGATGCGATTAATGCACAGGCAATAAAAGCTGATGCAAAATATACACCAAAGATTCAAACGATGGAACTTACAAAATCTGATATGGATAACCGACGTATCGAAGAATATGGAAATCAAAATGTTACAGATAATAGTATAGCATTGATGTCAGCAAATAATTTGACAAATAATAAAAAATATACAACTCCGCAAGATTTTATACCCAAAGAAATAACTAAAATTGTCGAAAATGAAACCAATTATCCAAATGACACTGTTCATCTTAATGATTACTTCTGGAAGAGTGAGTATAAAACAGATGACATAAAGGGCGTACAAAAGGTACTTGGCAATCTTGAAGTTGACGGTGATATCGGTGCTAATACCTCAGCAGCAATAGCAAATTATGCTAAGGCTAATAACTTAACGCTTGAACAAGCAAGCGATAAACTTGTAGAGCTTGGCAGAATGTATAACGAGGTTGAGAAAATTGGGTTAAGCGGTGAAGAAATTAAACAATTACAAACTAAACTCAATAACCTTGGTTTCACCGATGGTAAAGGTAATAAGCTTGAAGAAGATGCTTTGTTAGGCGAAAACACTTTAATGGCACTTGAAAAGTATGCGGATGAATATGATATGTCATTATCTAAATCGGTTGATAAATTGCTTAATCGTGATAAAGAATGGCAAAAGGCTATGAAAGAATCAAAAGAAAAGAATATACAAATTCAATCGGATTCTCATAAGGGAAGTGATTTATTACCAAGAAATGTTGAATTTAAAAATCCATTAAAAAATAAAGTGTCAGATATTGAAGTGCTTGACGAAATCGATCTAAATAAAATTGAAATGTTAGGTTGTGCGTATGACTGGGCTAAACAACAAAATGATATTTTTATGGCAGATGCAATTCATTTTCATGCAGTAAATGACATAAGGCGTAACTATAAATATAATGGAACAGGTTATGGAAAAGATTATATTGACAATTATTATTATGAAAATGATAATGATTATGTTTTAAATGAATGTTTAGAATACGAATTCAAATCTGCTAATATGACGCCAATTATGATAACGCTGTTGGATTCAATTGCAAATAGCAGTGTATTAGATAGTTTTAAACTTAATGGTATAAATATTAATGGTGTTCCTGTAGGAGAAATGCTTGAAACGGCGATTAAACTTGGTATTCCGATAGCAGATTATGTTTTGGATGAAATACAGCCATGGCAAACTCAAATAATGTATGATGATTATATTCTTGAAATAGAGAGAAAGGATGAAACCAAAGTACTATATCCAACCAAAACTAAAGTTAAATTTTATTTTCATAAAGGTGAAAGTGTTCCATATCATATTGAGGAGTGAATCTAATGCAAAAAATAAAATATTTGTTTGAGTTTTATTATTGTCCGCAAATGATCTTAAAATCACAAAAATTTAATAGTTTCAAATATTATGAATTGATAATTTTGTCATTTCTTTATTGTCTTATACATACTCGTCTGTTTTTGATAAATGAATTGACAATATTTAATCCTGCTTTTCTTATAATGATATCTATTCTCAGCTTTTGTGAAAAATGTTTAATTCGTGCCGGAATAATAAAACTTTTAACAAAAACAAATATAAAATATACAAATATTTTAAAAACTTTAACTGTTTCGTATATATTGATTGGAATTATTGTTGATATATTTAATTGTATCGGCCAGTATTATGGATTTAACATTATTGAGTTTAGTTCTATTTTTGTAGCTGCGGGTGTGAGGATAATATATGTAATATTTATAACTATATATTATTTAAAAGATGTTTTAAAAGCACAGAAGTGGTTTTTAATATTGTACGTTTTAGATGCGTGTGCTACATCCGTAATCATTGCTGTTACTTTGTGAAACACTAGGGGACGGCATACTGTCAAACAGTTTGCGTAAAAGTACAATTTGGACAGATTGTGGACAGATTGGGGACGTGTCACTTTTTGTTACATATTCAAATCAAATTGCACATTTTTTGCCACGTCCCCAATCTGTTCTTAAATGACGTTGATTTGACAAGAGTCCGTGCATTAAAAGGATTATATAGTTGGGCTATAGAAAATGGTGAAAGACTAATCGCGGATATGGCACATAAAGCGGCAGTAAATATAACAACAGTTTGGGGACGTGGCACTTTTTGTTACAAAAGTATTGAAAAACAATTAAAGATATGATACAATTTCGTTGGTGATTAAGATGGGAAGAAGAGCAAGACAAAAAAGCCAAACGGGATTGTATCATATTATTTTTCGAGGAATAAGCAGACAAGACATTTTTGAAGAAGAATCAGATTATGAGAAATTAAAAGAGATAATTCAAAAGGTCAAGCATGAAACAAATTTTGAAATTTATGCATATTGCTTTATGAGTAACCATGTTCATATGTTTGTAAAAGAAACGGAAGAAGTATCTATTTCAAAAATAATGACAAGAATTTTGAGCCATTATGCAACATGGTTTAATATAAAATATATGCGAACGGGAGCGTTGTTTGGTAGCAGGTATAAGAGCGAACCAGTTGAGGATGAAAGATATTATCTTGGATTAATAAGATACATACATAAAAACCCATTAAAAGCAGGGATAGTAGAAAAAATAAGCCAATATCGGTATAGTAGTTACAGAGAATATATAATGCAAGAAGAATTGGCAAATACGACAATGTTGTTGGAAATGTTAAGTGACAATAAAGAAAAGGCAGTAAATAAGTTTAAAGAATTGCATGAAATAGAAGACGACGAGGAATATGAAATTTCAACAGGAAATAAAAAGAGTACGGGATACATACGTAGAATAATAATGAGTGAATTAGATGGTAAAGAACCCTGTGAAATAAGAGAAATGCCAAAAGAGGAACGGAACCAAATAGTAAGGAAATTAGTTAAAGAGAAGGGTATATCAAAAAGTGCATTGGAAAGGGCAACAGGGATATCAAGAGGGACAATAATAAGGATAACAAAATAGCACAAAAAGTGCCACGTCCCCAAACTGTTCACACTTTTTCTCGATTTAATTTAAAAAGTACCATTTCGTGTACGTCCCCAAACTGTTCCCAAAAAAGAATAAAAGTAAATAGGAGTGATTATTAAATGTGGGTATTATATTTAATTCATTTTTTATTTGGCTTTGTTATGTTTGTCCTGAGTATTGATATTATATCATTTCCCTATATTTATATAGGTGGTTTAGTTTGGTTTGCTGTTAATCAATACAATATAAAGCGTGGAGTAATAACAAGCCGAAAGGCATTTATAATACCCACTGTATTAATTGCCGTTTCTATAGTGTTAACAATCTTGTACGAAGGCTTCGATACTAATTTTCATGGGACAACACTATTTTTATATCAATTAATTATATATGTGCTTTGCTATGTAGTAAAATTTATATTCAAGCAATTAGCAAAGTGTAAGATAATATATTTATTAGCAGTATTTGCAAAAAAAATATTAGCTAAATGTTTAAAATTCTATTGGATTTTATATTTGTTGCATTGGTTAGCAGGAGGTGCCTTTATAGCTCTTGATGCTTTTTTTATTAATGTAAAATATAATACTGATATTGTGCTTATTATTGGCTATGTTGAAATGCTTATTGGCGGATTTGTATGGTGTTTTCTTAATAAATATGCCGAAAAACATAGCAGGCTGTCAAAAAAACAGTTGTTTATAATACCAACAGTATTGATGCTTACAACAGCAGTTTCGGGCTTGTTTATAAAAGATGAGGGAGATTATTTTCCGTGGCTGGGTAAATTTGTTGTGGTATTTCCGCAGATTGTTCAGTTTGCGGAATATATCATGTGTTATTACATAGCAGAAATAATTAGACTTAAAAGCGGTTTTATAAAACGATATTATTGGACATTGTATTTGTTGCATTGGTTAATTGCAGAGTTTTTGATTGTGTGTTACCTGCGCGATATTATAACGATAATCGAAATGGTTTTAGGCGGAATTATTTGGTATATGATTAATTATTATACTTTAATGCATAAAGATTTTAATAAAAAAGTAGTATTTTTAGTACCGATTGTATTGATGTTGACCCTAATGCTTTCATTATCACTTGTTGCTGTTCCTTTGTTAGAACTATCGGTAGAAGATATAAAATTTGCTTTTTCAATTCCGTTGTTTCAAATGGTTGTGTACATAATCATATCAGTATTGGGTTATATTGTAAAACTCAGCAGAAACTAATACAAATCGAAAGACAAGGGATCACCTCAAACCGTCCCTCTGTGTTATGTTGAGTAAAAATGTTGTTGATGGGACAACAGTCTGACGTCCCCAAACTGTTCCATAGATATAGCATTACAGATGATTATGTGCCGACTGTACAAGAAGGCGATATTCCAATACACATTGATGGTATCAGGTATTTTTATCGACCAAGTGATGGTTCAGTAATTGTTGCGTAATAATGTAAATATGGAGGACAGTATGAAATCAATAAAAGAAAAGTTTTCGTTATTAAATATAATGGAAATGTTAAAAAACGGTGATGTTACGGTCAGTTTGTTATTGCTGCATGTTACTTGTATATTGTTGTTAATTGTACAGGATAGTGTAACAAATGATATAAGCTTAAATACTGTTACATGTTTTGTATTGTTAAAGAGAACGCCAAAATATCTCATAAATATTCATGCTGCTACTCTTAAGCTTTTTATATTTACACCGCGTGAGCTGAATTATAGACTAACTAATGTTTTGATTTTATTGATTTTTAATTTGCTTTATTCATTTCAGTTGTTTACAATTCCTGTGAATCTTATCTTTTTTAATAAAGTATGGTCACAATTAACCGTAGTTTTATCATGGGGATTTATATTATATAGCTATTATGGCATAAAAAAAATATTCTGTCCTCCAAAATTCAAGAGAATATATGTATTTATGGTTTTGGATATTTTGACAAGTATCTTCAAATTATAGATAATCTGACAAGGGACGGCTTGATACCGGCACAAAACTGTTTCCTTGGAAAGGGCAACAGGGATATCAAGAGGGACAATAATAAGGATAACAAAATAGCACAAAAAGTGCCACGTCCCCAAACTGTTCTCTTATTTTACCCTTTAACATATTACATCAGGAGTTGATTAAATGTATTACATATTACATATTTTATTAGTATATTTATGTATACTTCCTTCGTTGTGTACTGATGTGTATACAAAAATAATGATGGGATATCCTAATGAATTAATAAAGACGATATTGTTTTCAACAGTAGGGATAATTTATGGTATAGTACATTATTGTATTAATTATCTTTATATGAAGGAAGGCAAGCTAAATTCAAAGGTAACACTGTACTATCCTATTACGGTGATGATTATATTTATAATTGCACTATTTAGAAATTACTTATCAACCGATTGGAATAATGTTAAGCTTAATCATCCGGGTTTTTATATATTAATAATATCAGTAATAATGTGGGCATTGATTGGTTATTTGATTTGTAATCTGCTTTATAAAAAACAATCATTAAAAGCTAATATTGAATTTAAAAAAGTTTATTTTAAAAAACTATTGTTAAAGTTTATTGTGCTTATAGTTGTTGTTTTTGTGGTTCAATGGTCAACAGAACTTATTAAAAATGAAATATTTACATTTAAATATGGTGAGCCGTTTAAAAATGCAGATTATCATATAAATATGCTTGGTGATGAAGAATATTTTAAAGTAATTGATTATTCTGATGTGCAGGCAGAAATATATTACGTTACAAAAGGAATGACATGCGGTTCCAAAGTGAAATTCAGATATAAAGAAGACAAATGGACATTTATTGGTTATTCAACAGTATGGTCAACAACAGGAAGTGCATCTGAAACAATATGGCCGTACTGGTGGCATTTTATATATGGTGGGTTTTAATTAAACTGTTTCCGTTGGAAGTTTTTCTACAATGATACTTAATTAGATTAAAGAGGTGTGATGTATATTGAATTACAAAATTACTATAATATGTATAGCAATTTGTTTAATTACATTTTGTTCGTATATTTTCAATAATAGTTTTAGAAAATATGTAAATATATACATCGCACCTTATGATTATCATTGGTATAAAACGAATGTAACAGAGGAATTACCTTTACCACCAAAAACAACTTTGAACTTTCGTTCATCAGAAACCAACGCACAATATGTCAGCAGGTTATCGTTGGAACAGATAAAAGAGTTTTATAATAAAATCTCATCACAAATTAATTATGATAAAAATGTTGATAAGATAAGTTTTCATTATAATAACTCTGAAATATCCATAGAATTCACAAAAGGTCGCATATATAACTTTTTGAAGATAATGGTTGTTGATTGAATGGAATAGTAGACAAGGGACGGCTTGACACCGGCACAATATAGCCTAAAATGTTTCAATTCAAAAAATCAAGATAAATTAACCGTCACTTCAGTGGGTCACCCCAAACCGTCCGAGACCACTGAAAAAGTCGATGTTTTCGGGCGTTTTGTGGCAAATCAGCACACAATTACTCTGCAAAACAATATTTTAGAAGTCATACAAAGGGGATATCAGCTTCGATATCCTCTTTAAATTTACCGCTATTGCGGTGAGCTTTGCCTGAAAGGATACACTTTTTAACCCGTACCTCCGGGCACGAGCTAATCCGTGAAACCGCTTCATTTCTGTCTTGTAGCCGTGCCTACACGTGCATCTTTTGTTTTAAAAATGCTTGCCGCCCTCATCTGCAAATACTATAAGCGTGCAATCCTCAGGAACACTGATTTTTAAATTATCAGGCTGTCTGTTTATGATAACTGAAGATTTTCTATTTGAAGAATCTGCAGCGGGTAGCTTAACAGTTTTAAAATAGTCAATCAATTGTTGCTCTGTCATATCTGTTTTTACAACATAGTAAACTATAAAATCATTTTTATTATCATTACCATAAAATTTTCCGATAGCTTTATCAGATGAAGTTACAATACAACCGGCAGGCAATTCCACATTATTAATTTTTTGCACATATCCGTTTAAAATAATACGATTGTATGTATATCTTATCGGCAGTATCAAAAGCAATGCCAAAAGCAATATAACAATATGCTTTTGTTTGATTTTAACCTGCTTTAGCTTTATAGGTTTTATGCTGAATTTTATCGGAGTTCGTTTAACCTTTTTTTGCTTGCGTAAATAAAAGTAAAGCTTATAAAAAGAGGCGTTAAGTAAGCTCCAGATAAGCATTGGTATAATAAAATCAGCTCTGTGAAGACTTGTGGTATCTTTATCAAAAAAACAAATATAGCATAGTGTTACAAAGTATAAAAATACAATATCTATTACAAAATATATGAACATTTTCAATAATATCATTCCTGACCTTTTGTAT
>JAZNGX010000076.1:0-4138 GCA_045576675.1 Clostridia bacterium
GAGTTTGCTTGCAAACTCGTCGCGCGAGGTGCGGTTGCGCAGCAAAGAAAGACCAACTATCCTTTCGAATAATTGGTCTTTGAATTCTTATCAACTTAGCACCGACAAATAGTAAACCGGAATTGCTGACCAGCCGTGACACAAGCTGCCGGCACCATCAGAAGCAATTGAACCTCTTGAGGTTTCCCAAAAGGTAGTCGAGCCTTTATAAATCATATTACCCCATTTTTCGGAAATCTCGTCAAAAACATATTTATAATACTCTTTACCTTGCTTTAACAATGCTTCATATTTATAAAGCGAATAACTAAGTGTAATTTCAACAAGCTCATCATTATTACACAGGGTATCACATAACGCTTTGGCACGCTCTCCCTCTGCTATTCCGAAATACACTGCCATAGACTGCATAAGCTGACCATACTGGCAAAGCGTTCCGTTTACCTTGTAAGAAGCGTACAGCTGCTTTTTTTCATCCCACATCAGGTCATTAATTGCCTTTTTAAGTTCATCTGCAACAGGCTTATATTTATTATAGAAATCAGTTTTACTATAATTTTGTGCAAGCCATAAGGCACTATCCAATGCAATATATATATATACCTGATATATACCATCCACAAAGTCACCAGCACGATATTTCTGATGCTCCTCAATACCCATATATCCTTTTGACCATTCATAAAAATCCCAGTAATGCTCTCCAATGTGATGCATAACAATGCCGTCATTCCTTTTCGCAGTAAATGCCGAAACAGCATTTTCAATTTTATCCCACATTGTCCGGACAAAATAATCATCACCGCTATATTGTGTATAATCCTTTACCTCTAAAAACCATAGCATACTAAATGATGGGATTTTCAAAGGGTCATCCGATGGTGCACACATACTTTGTATTCCATCATCGCCAAAGCTTTCCCCCAAAAGCCTTAACGACTGCTTTGCAAATTCATATTCTCCAAATGCATAATAACCTGCTAAAATCTGATTACGTGAATCAGATGCATAAAGAGCCTGTTCTCTCCACGGGCAATCCTCATAATGCTCATGCATACATTGGCGTAAGGTTTCAACACTTACATCATATATTTTTTCTGCAAGCTTATCCTTACTCCAAAAGCGATTTATTCTGTCTAACGGATAACGTGCAGGAATTAAACCGATATAGTGTACAACAGTAGCAGGCGATGAGATATGCAGCTCAATATATCTTCCGGCTATACGTTTAAAGTAATATGTGAATGTGTTTTTACCCTCTTTGCACCAATATGTATCTGCAAAATTTCTGCCTTTTATTTCAGTTCTTACGCGCATATCATCAAGATGCTCACCATACCCGACATCAACACGTGTTCCATACGGAGCAGTCAATTCAAAAGTTAGATAACCACTTTCTTCCTTCCCTAAATCAGCAATTAAATAAATTCCTTCTTGTGTATTTGTATCTTTAAGCTCGCATGGAAACTCAGGCTTACCATCAAACATTTCCTCAAATCTGCGATGTGATAAATAATCATTATACATAAGCTTAGCACTTGTACCATCAAATTGTTTTCTTAAAAAATAACCTTGTGCACAAAGCTTTGAGGCAACAGGATTTCCAAGCTCCAGCTTTTTTATAGGTCTTGGCATAAGCTTTGTTTTAAAATCTACACAAACAGAGTTTTTAAAACGGTTACAGGTATTATCATCAGACAACAACCAGTTATCATCATTAGCAGCATTATACTCATAACCAAAGCCAAGCTGATTTGTGGTTTTATGTATCTCCCCACTTTTCCAAAGCTTGGATTTTGCAGAAAGCACATCCTCATTACTTAACAAAACATCATCAAAATTCGTTAGTGCAAAGCATACAGCAGGTGCTCCCTTAGCATACTGAAGACTAGCTTCCCCCTGATAATATGCTGTTACGCATATTCGGTTTTCCCCTTCTTTCAAAAGACTACCGATATGCAAGGTGTCAAACACCTTGCAATCGGGATAATCGTCATACTGCCCACAACCTGCAAATTGTCCGTTAATCCACACAACATACTCGGTATCGGCACTAATCTGCATTATTGCATTTTGACTTACCTTGTCTATATTTATCTTAGCGATAAAATCCGCATATTGATTAACCTCATATGAGCAATCTGCCCAAATCCATTTAGCATTATATATCATAATATGTTCTCCACAAACAACAAATTTTTATTTATATATGATTACGTGCTGCAAGTAACCATAACCTGCCTGAATGAACAGTAATGAGCAATCATCGCCTGCAATTGTGTAAGGTATTATGTCTGCATATGAGCCAATTGAAATATGGTCCTTTTTTAAAGAACTGTCATATATAGTGAAGGTACCTCTTGACAAGTTATATTTTTCATAATAATCACTACCGCTTGTTTTTCCAAGCTTTACCAGAGTGTCATTACGGTCATTAGCATACGCTACCACCAAACGCAAAGCCGCACCTTTACCCTCATCATATCTCAAGTCGTTTGTCTGACCGTAGGAATAAATAATGTCAACATATATAACCTCATTAGAAGCGTTCTTTGCTATACGTACAACATCGCCTGATTTTACACCCTTAGCCTTGAAAGAAAAACCTGCTGCAGCATTTAACTCTACAGGACTTGCCATTTGGTAACCTTTAAGACATTCAACTTCACCCTCTTCTTCATCAAGAACAGAAATAATATCATCTACCAGTATACAGCTGCTTGTTTCATCAAGACCTGCCCATTCATGACCTTTTATTACTGCTAATTCAGTAATTTTTAACTTGTCATCTCTTGTATATGAAGCAACGTTATAGCTACCTCCGCCTATCTGGCTTGCATTTTTTACATAGAATTCAGAATCATCTGCTGTCGGAATTTCACTGTCAATCGGTACACAGAATATTTTTGTATTGTTATCAATAGGAATCTTTAGTCCAAATCTTTGGTCACCACCTGCACTATAGCTACGCATAGCAAATGGCTCCTCTTCGCAAAGTGTATTTGGTAATGGATTAGCAATTGTGTCAATGTAATCTATTTTTCCATCAGCATCTGTTTCTAAAAGCATCAGCTGGTACTTAGGAATATCATTAACGGTAAATTTATCATAAATTGCTGTAGAATTTGTAAAAATTTCACCATCAATATCTACACGTGAATCTAACGAATAAATTTTAATTTTAGCATCCTCGCACAAAAGCCTAAAGTTCAAGGTTTCATCAATTCCGCCTACCTTGCCTATTCCTAATAAGTATCCGGCAAAAGCTTTTGACTTTGACATTTCTATTTCTACCACTTCACCAAAAACATCTAATCTCAAAACTACTGTTGCACCAACTGCAATGTTATTCATAATGCTCTTATCTGCAGCTTTATATATATCTTCTCCGATTAGAATTTCATCATCATACAGCCCGGTTATTGTTCCTTCAATTGTCGTTGCTGACAAATATATTGTTATGCTTGTACCTTTTGTGTTATTTGCTACAACTGATGAATCAATCTTAGAATAGAACACACTTGCTATCATATCGTTAACAATTGCTTCAATTCCCGTTTCATTGCCATCAACACCTATAATTTTAAATGAGTTGTAATCATCAGGGTTAAGATTATATGTACGACCATTATAACCATACAAAATTTCTTTTTCCAGAGAAACACTTGCAACCTTTGTATTTTCATATGCTTTAATCAACATAACATCAAAAGCATTTCGGTCTGTGCTAATCAATTTAATTTCACTGATATTCAGATTACCGTTAAACAAACCTGCAACATCACCGTTAAAAGCCTCTCCGTTATATATCACTGATACATTCTGACTTAGCTTTTCAGTTACTCTTTTATCATATTCATTAAAATAGCTGATTGAAAAATCTGTGTTGTTGAAGCTTATATCACTACTATACTCAGGAATTATTGTAGTTACATTACTTGTATCATCGGCCCTTACCCACAACAGCTTATAGTCAGCATAGGGGTCCTTTATGTCTTCACAGCTGAAAATATACTCTACCTCCTGACCAAAATATTCCTCAACAGAAACACTTTGCTCGTCAAATATATTATCATCAATCATTACTCTGCCTTTTCTTACAACTTCACCATTTAAATCTATACCATTTGTAGCCGTT
>JAZNGX010000077.1:0-5989 GCA_045576675.1 Clostridia bacterium
GTAATGATGCACATCATCGTCAAACTCATAGTATGCGTAAAGGTATGAATCATCCCACGCATAACGATAGTTACCTGTAAGAGTAACTTTTCCTTCACCCATTTGACCGTACAATTCAATTGGAATTCTTGTATATTTGTCCCATTCATCGTCACTACCGTCAATTACTATCTCATCTGCACGATAGACAGGAATGTGCTTTGCCTTTACAAAGCTTTTACCAAGCTCGGTATACTCAGTTGTATCAGTAACACCCATTTCCTCAGCAGTTCTGTGATATTTGGGGTTAAGACCATCAACAGTAGCTGTCGCTGATGCGGCACGCTCCTCAAAGCCGCCGTTTTTAATCATATTTTCACCGATTTTTGTATGTGTAGCGGGGTCATACTCGTACATATAAACATTATCAATTACAAGCTCTCCGCACGAGCCTGTAATAACAAATTTATATGCCATTGATGCGGCAGTTGCCTTATATGTATGCTCGAATGGTTGCCAGCCCCATGTTGTGCCGAAAGGAATCATTGACATTTTGTTGGCAGTGTTTAACATACTTTGTGCATTGGCTACCTTTGTTGCTTTTGCATCATAGCCGTATACATAGGTTTTACCAATTTCCATTGCAACTGTCTGGGAAATTGTTATTGTTCCGCCTTGCTTTTGCTTGCTTGAAATGTTAAGTGCAACACTGCCACTTTTTACTTCTTTCTCTGTTGAAGCAACAACGGCAGTAACATCATCTTTTACAGATATTGTCCAGTTAGTTACACTTTTTGAATCTGTTACTGTTGCTGCGCCAACCGAAAACGGAAGTGCAGAAACAATAAAAATTACTGCTAAAACTATACTTATAAGTTTTTTCATATACATTCTCCTAATAATTTTCAACCAACGGTGACAAATCACCTGTGCTATTTAATAAAAATGCCTTAACACTATATTTCTCATTCACCACATTACAGCTTACCTTATAGGTACTTATTCCGAATACTGTTGTATCACAATCAGAAACTCTGCAATCAAGCATTTTGCCGTCACTGCCATACACTGCCAGAATAATAACTGCACTGTTGTTATCTTGAATGTGAATTTCGGCACTTATTTCACTTCCATTATCAATAACCTTAAAGGAATCTGTGTCAATAAGCTTTAAAAGGATATGCTCATTTGGAAGCAAATAAAATGTCTTTCCTATAACTTCACCATTAATGAGGTTAATAACAACATCCTCATCACAGCTTAATGAAATAAGCTTGGCATCTGTTTCACTGTAATTTGATATATTTAATATTTTGCCATCATTATAATCCGCACTGCTGTAGTAAACCTCGCTCAAATCTCCACCTGTATATTTATCTGTAAGGATAATTTCGGGCGTAATATGTTTCTTTAACACTTCCCTTATGTCGGTTGTTACAAATGCACCGCTTGTTGTTAAGGAATATACAAAAGCCTCGGCAGTAAGAGCACCGCTAATCGCTTTGTTATATTCAACCTTTGTCAAGGAATCACTTCCAAGGATAATAATTTCACCATCAAAGCTATTTAATGCATTAAGCGTATTTTGCGTAACATTTACTGCATTTGGAATTATAACTGTATCAAACTCGCTGTAATCAGTATCATTATCATTGATAATATGTGGCTTTATGCCCAACTCTGATAAAGCCGCATAAGTTTTGCTAAGAGCATTCTGATGTGTTTTTGCAAAAATATGCGATGGCTGGGAATATAAAACACCCACCTTGCTTTTTACATTTGCCAAAGCAAATATTTCTTCAGACAGTCTTGCCATATCCATTGCAGTTTCGCTTACAACGTATGCACAATCGGGTCGGAATGCCATAGAGGCACTTGCAAACTGTGAAGATATACTTCGATACCATAGCCACATAATATGAGAAGTAACACCTCTTACCGAGCCTTCCCATATTCCGTTACCAATAAAATCATCAAAGCTGTTTATAAGATTTAATGTACTGCCGTCCTTTATATAATGCTCCTCTGAATTTATAAGCGGACGTGCCTTAATTGACTGAATATAGTCATACCACAGCATATTATCAATAAGATTTTGATAGCTTGGTGAATATCCGTCCTCATCGTCAACACGAGCCGATGTGTCAGTACCGTTATAATCCATAACATTAAGAATATCGTATTGGTCTGTGCCCGCACCAAGGTGACACCACTGATTATAGGGATAAATATATTTCATCACCTTGGAATGTAAAGGTAAGTCCGTATGCTCTCTATGCTTTCCTGCAACGAAGCTGTGCATATCGGTTATAACGCTATCATTAAACTCTTTCCAGTCCCACGAACGCTTCGAACTATCGCCTACAAGATAAGTCCCTGGCTCAACATCAGCAAAATCAGAATACGATGCTTGATAATTGTTATTTAACAGCGTTATACTATTATTATATTTCTCTTTCAAAAATGCAGTCCAATCATTTCTGTAATAATCCGAGTTACCCGCCATAAATTCAGGCTCACCCATAACAAGAAAGTCAGTAACACATTCATACTGGCAAATATAAGGAATAATAGCATCCATAAAATCAGCTATGATTTTGCGAGCTTCGGGATGGTCAGGATTAAAGGGCAGATATGTGTTGCCCCTTATACCTTCATTTGTTAAATCATCATAAATGTTATATAAGTATGTAGGAAGTCTGTGAAAGCCCACCGCCATATTTACAGCAATACCATTTGCTTCGGCACTTTCTAAAAGTCTGCCGATTCTTCCAAACTCATTTTCGCATATATAATAATTCTTATTGCCAACGTCAGGTGCCCCTGCCTCAAAGTCGCCGTTGGAAACCAGATTTGAACCCTTGTTTTGCTTTTTTATTGTTATATTGTCTATTACAAGCTCTGCACCGGCAACCCCATTATACCACAGTAAAAAATCAAGCTGTGTCTGATTATCTGCTGTTGTATATGTAAAGCTTTGTGTCTTTTTTGTTTCACCTGCCGTAAGCTTCTGTCTGCCTACAGATGTTGTTCCGTTTACATGAAACCATGTGTTCTCCAGATTACTGCTTGAAGAATACGTTACGCTTATTTTATAACTGGTCCTTGGCAGGCAGTCAATTGCCTGCTGAATTCTTGCTGTGCCATTTCCGTTACCTCCGCTGAATTTCAATGAATAATTCCCGCTTAATGCATCAGCGGTAAGCTCGTAGGTTATTTCATTGTTTTCATCAGAATCAACAAAAACCCAGTCACAAGCCACAGGCTTTGTTACAAAATAATCAATCGGAGCATTAAGCTCAATATAATTCATATGAATATCTTTATAAAACTCCATATCATCATAGATATAATCAAGAACATTATAGCCCATCTGGAAAATATGGCGTGTTCCCATAGTTGTATCAGCAACAAGTCCTGCTTTATCCCTTGTTATATCAAAGGAATTAATCTCAGGAACCTTTTGCGGTTGTTTTTTCCCCAAAAGATACAAATTAAGATTATCCTTAAGTTCAGCACAAAAATCAGCTATTTCCGTTGCGTAGGATATCACATAGTAATAGTAAGTAGTGTTTTTCACATCGGTTGCAGCATACGTCACAAATTCATCAACGATTTTAAGTGCCATATCCTCGTAAGGCGTATCTATTCCTGCAGCATCGCATAAAGATATCAGATTATAAAGCTTCGCTCTGTCTTTGGAAATAACCGACACTGCCGCGGTAGCCTCTGCAGTAGTCGGTGAGTATGATTCATTTTTAAAGTCATATTTTTCAAAACTACTGTTTTGTATAAGATTTCGGCTGTCACCCTTTACAGCTAAGAAGCAATCGTCTATATACATCTCTGCACCGCAGCCTGCCTTGAACAAAATATTAAACACAGTTGTCTGAATGGTAGGTGTGATTTCTGTGCTGTACCGTGTCCATCCATCATTTGTATACTCCGTTGTCCATTTGTCAAACCATGAAAACTTTCCTTTTGCTGTCTGTATGCCTATTTTTGAAGCATCGGTGACAGATACTGTTTTAGCCATAAATGAGAAATAATATGTCAAATCATTATGAAGCCTCGGCTTTGACTCACACGCAATTGAAATAGTTTCCGTATCCGTAGTATTCTTAACATAAAGTGATGTTGCACCGGTATATGCAGTAGCAGAAAGCGTTACAAAGCACTTTGCTGAATCATACGTTGCATTTGTAGCATCCGTTACATTCCACAAATAAAAATCCTGCCATGTAGCATCTGCAAAGCATATAGAACTGTTTAACAAACCCGAAAGTATTACCAACACCAATAATATTGCAGTTTTTCTTTTCATATATTTCTCCTTTAGTCAACTGCACTGCAGCTCCCTCAAAGAGGGAGCGCAGCTTTTATAATTACTCACCAAAAGTTTCTGACAAACGATATGAAGTCATTGCCTCAAGTGAATTCCACAGGAATGCTTTTACTGTGTAATTTCCGCCATCAAGTGCAGGAACAGTAATTGTCTTTGATAAGGTTGTTGATGCAGCATTGTAGTCTGTAACAGCTATTGTTTCAGGATTAGCCGAAAGTGTTACATCTACAAGTCTGTTACCATCATACAGTGCAACTACAAGTTCTGCACTCATACCGCCCTCAACTCTGTTGTTTTTAACATCAATACTTACTGTTACTTCGCCTGCAGCAAGTGTTTCACCACTGCTTAATGTAAATTCACCAATCTGATATGCAGGAGGTACACAAGTTACTGTTACAGATAAGCCATCTGATTCAAGACCGGCATCAGTAACCGATTTAACGATGATTTCATATTCTTTACCATAAGCAAATTCACCAAGAGTTACTGCAGCTGTTTCGTTATCAACCTCAGCTCTTAATGCAACGTTGTTGCCTGATTTAACATATACTCTTGTTTTTGCCGAATCATTTACAGGTGTCCATGAAACATTTGCATATTTATCATCAACTGTAACATTTAAGTCTGAAATATCGTCAGGATACATAACATCGTTGTATGTAAGCTCAACATCACCGTCTAATGCAAGGTTTGTTGTACCTACTGTTCCGTCTGAATATACTGCATATACTTCAACATCATCAATCCACAAGTCTTCGATTGTGCCTGTGAAATAGAAGTTAAGTGATTTATTTGCATTTGTTATTGCATAAGACTTAGTTGTCCAGTCAGCAAAGTCAACACTTGCACCCCTTGCAACAGTCCACTGACTTGGTGCACCTGCTGCTTTGGCGCTGCTTATACCAAACGCACCCACGTTTTTACCTTTTAGCTTATATGAAACTTTATATGATGTAGCGTTAGAATCCTGCTCAATATAGAACATAACGTTTTTGCTACCACCATACAAATATCCCTGATTTGAAACAACATGTACCGATGCATTGCCGTCGCTTGCTGAAACACTGTCATCAAGTTCAATCATCATTGTAGGAACATTTGTTACTTTTGCAGGTCCGTCAATATAGCTTGCAATATACTGCCCTGTTGTATCAAGATATGTCGTTTTTGAACTTGCATGTGTTTGTAAAGTACAATCTGTTATATATTCAGTATCAAGAGCATAATCACTATAGCTTGCAACAAGCTTAAAGCTATATGAGCTGCCTGTTGTTAATTCAGCAACATTGTAAACCGATAATGCTTCATTGCCGCTTGCATTTGTTCCCTGTGTTACTGTAGCATCTGTCTGTGCAACGATAACCTCGTTTACAGCTCCGTTTGTTGTTGGAAGTGCATTTGATACAAGTGTCCAGCTATAGCTTGAAGCAGGCTTGTAATACAAGCTTACATTTTCTATTGTATCAACCTTTGGATTTCTCCAGCTGAATCTTACCTGATTTGCACCAACCTGTCTTTCAGCTACTATAACATTTTTGAATTCATATGCTGATGTGTCAACCGCTACTGTACCACCCACTTCGGGAGTACCTGTAAGAACTGTTGCACTACCCTCTGTGCCAAATGTTGCAACAGGCTTAACTGTGTAGCTGTATGAAACAT
>JAZNGX010000078.1:0-20127 GCA_045576675.1 Clostridia bacterium
TTTAAAGACAAGCTTTGGAGAAACAGAAATCAAAGTTCCCAGAGACCGTGAAGGAGAATTTGAACCACAGCTCGTAAAGAAAAACAAAACAACCCTTATTGGGGAAATACCCCCCCTTTTTTAGTGGTGGTGCATGCCACCGGTTCAACCTGTGATTCTGATTTTATATATTAAACAGTTCGTCCAACGTGATGAGTAGTTGATTATATTTTTTTATATACTTCTACAGTACTATGGAAATTATTACGTGGTTCATAATTTAACCCGATAGTCATAAGAACATCGCCATCGTATTGTTCATTTGTATCAATATTCAGATATGTTGCATCGGGATCAAGGGCCTTGAATTTGATTTTATGGTACGGTGCGTGAACGGTACCCATTATGGTATAGATTGCCATAATAACAGTATTGCCGTCTTCTGATACAAATTCCCAGCTTACAATGTTATCGTCATATGGTGATTTGATTCTGTACATATCACCTTTGTGTATTACATCTTCTAATTCGTGATATTTCTTTATCTGTTCCTTTACAATGTTGAGTTCTTCTTCAGTAAGTGATGAAAGATCTAATTCGTAACCAAACCTTCCAAACATTGCAACATCGCCACGTAATTGTATGTTGGTTGTTCTTCCTGTCTGGTGGTTTGGAACAGCTGACACATGTGCCCCCATAAATGATACAGGGTAGCAAAGACTGGTACCGTGTTGAATATATAACCTCTCAATTGCATCTGTATCATCGCTTGTCCAGCATTGTGGCATATAGTACATCATTCCGCAGTCGAATCTGCCGCCACCACCCGCACAGCTTTCAAATAATACGTCAGGGAAACGACTTGTGATTTTTTCTAAAACATCATATAAACCAAGTATATATCTGTGGTAAACTTCACATTGCTGATTAGCAGGTAACAAAGCGGATCCAACCTCTGACATGTTTCTGTTGTAATCCCATTTAATGTATGAAATAGGTGCTGATTCTAAAATATCAGAAATAGTTTTTATAATATAGTCACGAACATCTACACGTGATAAGTCAAGCAATAACTGACTTCTTGCTGTGTTCCTTTCGCGTCCTGTTACGTGCAGACACCAGTCAGGATGGAGTTTGTACAATTCGCTGTCAGGTGAAATCATTTCAGGTTCTAACCATAGTCCGAACTTAAGTCCCATTTCATTAATCTTTTTAGCAAGTCCGTCTATTCCGTTTGGCAGCTTGTTTTTGTTTACATACCAATCACCCAATGAGCATTTGTCGTTATTACGTTTGCCAAACCAACCGTCGTCCAGTACCATAAGCTCAACGCCAACATCTTTAGCCTTTTTTGCAATGTTTAATATTTTTTCTTCATCAAAATCAAAATATGTAGCTTCCCAGTTGTTTATAAGTACGGGACGTTTTGAATCGCGGTATTTACCTCTTGCAAGACGTGTGCGATATAGCTTGTGATATATTCTTGACATTTTGCCAATTCCACTGTCAGAGTAAACCATTACGGCTTCGGGTGTAACAAATTTTTCAGATGGTTTTAAAAGCCATCCAAAATTCATAGGGTTGATTCCAATATATGCTCTTGCCATATTGTAGCTGTCTGTTTCTGTGCCTGCCGTAAAATTACCGCTGTATATAAGGTTAAATCCGTAAACATCACCACTATCTTCGTCGGAATTTTTTGACGCCAAAGCAAAAAACGGATTGTGGTGATGACTGCTTGAACCACGTCTGCTTTCAATAGTTATATCACCGTTTATAAGAGGCGTTTTTTGGATGTGACGCTCTCTTGCCCATGCGCCATGAAGATGTATAAAATCATAATTCATTTCGTGAAAGTCTATACTTAAGCTTAGTGCAGTGTTGATATTAATGTTTTCATTTCCATTATTTACAATTTCTGCGTGACGTGCGATAGCATCAAGCTCTGTAAAGGCAGTATAATAAAGGTTTACTTCAAGTCCTGTTAGCTCATCATGCATATTTATAATCAAGGTATCTGCTTCATTGTCATTTTCAGTGTAGGTTGCAGGTAGCCCATCAAGTTCAGGCTTGCCTTTGATTATTCTATGTGTTTTATATCGTAGCCTGGTGACTGTGCTGCCGTTTTCATAAGTGGCATGGAAAGCAGGGGTTCTTAAATCAGCACTGCCGAAACAGGGATATTCCTGTGGTAGTGTGTCAGTTGAACCTTTAAGCTCTTTAAGATCTTTTGTGGACATTGATCTGAAATTAAATGTGATTATATTATTTAGTGATTTTAATTTTTTGATTCTTTTACCATATGCAATATGGAGTAATACTCCGTCATCTGCAAGTCCACAGAGGTAGCTTGTGTTCTTGGTTGTAATGTTAAATATTTTACTTTCATTATCAAATACGATTGGCATAAAAACACCTCATTTCAAACAATATAAAGAGTTATTTTGATGACATTGAAAAAGCATTTTGCGCAAATATTTCACATTCAAGAGCCTGTCCGTTTGAGAAACGTGAAATATCGTTAATCAATTCGTCTGTAATCAGTCGTCTGAAATCCATAGTAGGCCCTGCAGTATGAGGCATAAGCATAACGTTATCCAATCCTCTGTACATATGATTTTCATCAAGAGGTTCTGAGGAATAAACATCAAGTACAGCAGAAAAACGGTTTTGTTTCAATAATTTTACTAAAGCTTCTTCGTCAACCACAGGTCCTCTTGCTGTGTTTACAAAAAGTGCCCCTTCTTTTATCTTGCTTAAAAGATTTTCATCTATCATATGATATGTATGTTCGTTTAATGCTGTTTGTACAGTGATAATATCACTTTTTGAAAACAAGTCTTCTAATGAAACCTTTGTTATATTATATTCTTTTGCGATGTCGTCAGATAGGTTTCTTGAATAAACTAAAGTTTTTACGCCAAATGGTGCAAGAAGCTTTACAAGTACTTTGGAAATTGCACCAAAGCTTACGATACCTATTGTTTTACCAAACAGACCGTTGTTTACTATATCGGGATATGATAAACCCATCCATTTGCCGTTTGCAAGATTGGTTGAAAAAAACGGTATTCTTCTTAGCGCAGCTAATATATATGCAACAACGCCTTCAGCCACAGATATAGCAAATAACTTGTTGCCGCTTATTACTTTAACCCCTTTTTCATAGAGTTCGGGAGATGCAACTGCAGCAACTGTACCACCAACGTGAACAAGTAATTTTAGTTTGTCTGCGTTTGAAATTACATCTTTGGTCAATCTTGTGCAACCCCACCCTGTAACAACAACATCTTTATCAATAAGCATATCATGCAATTCTTCCGGGGTGAATTGTTCGGTTTTATTATTCCATATGACTTCGCCTAATGCTTCAATTTTTTTGATTTCATTATCGGAGAAAAACGAATCACGTTGACTGCCGTCTGGAATTGCAACTAAAATTTTCATATTAATTCCCATAGCCTTTCTGCCCACAAAAATATACACGCTTTTTATCGTGGGCAGATAAGGCGTTTGATGGAAATTATGCACATGCCGTTTCGTGCAGTTAAGGCACGAAAAATTCAGCGGTGCAACACATTCCGGCGGAGGCTTAACGTGATTTTTTACGTTATATCCCTCCGTTTTTATGTTTATTCTAACATTTAAATATGATATAGTCAATTAACCAAATGTATTCTTGCTAATACAAACAGTATAAAAACTGAGTAAATACATATTGTACAAAATAATAGTCATTGTACAAAATGCAAGTTTGTAAAATGAGCTATTATACAAAATTGTTATTGCTTATTTAAATACAATATTTTAATATGTAAATGTAATATTAATGTTTAAAGGAGTTTATATTATGGCTCATAAAAAGAACTTGGTTAATAAAATGATTATTGTTTCGCTGTTGTGCAGCCTTAGTATTGGTTGGTGTACAAACTGTTACAGTGAAGAACTAGATGAACCGGAAATAAATCAAACTGTTATAGATGGAAAGATTGATCTTGGAACGGACGAAGTTGATGCCGACATAGAAAATGCCGACAAAAATTTGGTTTTGTATCAACCATTTGATTCAAGGACCTCAGTGTCGCAATGGTCGGATGATTCGAGCGTTACAATTAAAAATTTGTCTGATAATTCAATTATTTCTAATTATGCTAACATTACAGCTGACAAAAAGATTACATATCAGCTTCAGCATGAAAAAAAGAGTCGCTATTCTGCTGTAAGTTTTGATTTGATTTTAAATAAAATGCCGTTGGTATTTTCGATAGATTTTTTAGGTGAGGACGAAAACCAGACACTTACTACTCTTGAAATTAAAAATGGTATGTTAAGTGTATCGGGAAATGAACAAAATGTTCTTTTGAAAATTGATCAAAATGTATGGTACAGAATTTCAATGGCTTTTGATAAAAGCAAAGGGAGTTTTGATATATATATATCTGGTAATAGGTACACTGAAGTTTTTAAATGTAAAAAAGATACTGTATCAGCAATTAAGTTTGGCACTGATGGAGAAGAGTTTGATATAGGTGTTGATAATATTTATCTTTATTCGTCAGATGATGCAGAGAGTATCAATGATTCTTTGAAAACAAAAGCACGAAATGAAAATCTTGACCCTAATCATGAGGATGCAAAATTTTCAGACCTTATACTCGATGTGCCAACATATCTGGATAACTACTCCGAGAAGCCAGATTCACACAAAAAATATGTAGATTCGTATGATACTTTTATAAATGCAATGGAAACAGCCGTTCCGGGAGATGTGATTGTCTTTAAAAACGGAGTGTACGAAAACTTTAATACTACATATGATGCAAATGGAATATTGCGTTCTGTTATAACAGAAATTAAAACTATAGGCAGTGAAACTGCTCCTGTTATAATCAGAGCCGAAACGCCCGGTAAGGTTATATTTAAAGGGTTCAGTCAGTTTATGTTAAAAGGCGAATATACCATTTTTAAAGATTTTGTCTTTGAAGATGTCAAACTTAATGAAGGCGTGGCAAGCAATCGTGACATATTGACTTTAAGCGGTGCAAAATATTGCAGGGTAACAGGCTGTGCTTTTATTAATTGCGGAAGAACAGACAGTCCAATGTCGAGGATAATTGTTGCGTTAGGTGGTACAAAATATTCACGTATTGACCATAACCTTATTGATAATCCGCTTTCCATGAGTATTGTTATTGATACACAAAAAGAGTTTTGCAATGTAGTAGATTATAATCATATAAAAAATGTAAAAAAAGTTGTTGATGTTCACAACACAGAAAATAATAATGGTATGGAGCCTATACAGATTGGTGCTCATTCTACTGAGGGCATAAGCTTAAATACATTTATTGAACACAATTTGTTTGAAGATATTGTTGGCGATCAGGCTGAAATTATTTCAAATAAGGGACCCGGTAACATATATCGCAACAATACATTTATTAATTGTGATTCAGGCATAACAAACAGAGGATATGATGGCTGTATATATGAGGGTAATTTTGTAGTAAATCAGACAAAAGGACTAAGAATATATGGAAAGAACCATAGAATAACAAATAATTATTTTTATGGTGTAGATCGCGTGGCAATAGAGCTTGGTGCAGGATCTTTTGCATATTCAGTTCCTAATAACTGCATTATCTCCAACAATACGGTTTTATATCCGGGAATATCAGCTTTTACTGTTGCGAATGATTACAGCTTTTCACTAGGGCGTTTAACCGGAGACCCGCTTGGAACATTGTATCCTATTGATGGTAAGATTACAAATAATGTTTTTGTTACAGCTGGAGAAAGTCCGGCAGTGGTTGATAATACTCTTTCAAACAAATATGAAAATAATATATATGATATAAGGGGCATTACACAGTTGGGTAATCCTCCTGAAAATGCTACTTTATATACATTTGAAACAAAAACTATGTCCACAGACAACAAAATTGTTAGAATGGATAAGGATAAGCAAATGCTTGTGGATAAAGGAAGCTTTGTGACCGGGATGAAGCTTGATAAAGACATTGAAGGACGCGTGCGTTATTCACAGCCTGATATAGGAGCATTTGAGTTCAATGACACCGACACAGTACATAAGTTTTTGACAAAATATGATGTGGGTCCGGAATGGAAAACAGGTTTGCTTGAAAATGAAATTCCAACACTTACTGAAACATTTGATAATTCAGTTGTTTTAAAGCTTAACTCATACAGAGGTTTAATTGACGGCTTAGGTACCAACTTAGACCAGCTTAATCCAAAAACCTGTGCCCCTTATGAGGAAGAAGGAACAATATATCTGCCATTAAGATTTGTTTCGGAAAGTCTTGGCGCAACGGTTTTGTGGAGCGAAGGCGGAACTAATATTAAATATAATGATGTTACGGCGGTTGTAAATGATTGGAGCGATGTTGTAACTGTAAATGGAACAGAAATTAAACTTAAAAATATCGTAACGCAACGTGAAAACAGAATGTATGTGCCTGTTGATTTTATAGAAAGCGTATTAAATAAACCTGTTCAACTTATTTCTGACAGAAGCTTAATAATAATAGGAAGAACCGATATATCATTCCAGCCTGAAACAGATTGGGGTGCATATCTGATAAAAAAGATGAATTCTCAGCTTAAAGTAATAAAAACCGAAGCACCACCGTCTGAAACAACTCAAAACGAAACACCTCAGTATATTGAGGGGACGAACACATCAGAGGTTGTAAAACGTATTCAGGTTTATACTAACGGTGAATATTCAGATAAGCAGTTTTATGCACAACAAAAACTTGCAGTAGGCAGCAAGCTATACAGCGATGCAGCATTTACTTATAAGGAAATTCCTGATGAACTATTGGGTGCTGATTTTATTCAAACCAGAAATGACTTTATTAAGAAGGATGAATACAGAGATTTAGATGCCATGACAATGTTTGAAACACACGAAAATGTATGTGTTTATCTTGGTTTTGCAGGTGAAGCACCGGAGTGGGCTGCAAGAGAAGGGTACGTTAATACCGATATGACTTTAAAGGCAGATTGTGACGGGGAAGAAGTCACATACACGGTTTATAAAAAGAGCTATCCGCTGCTTAACGGAAAAGATACCAAATGGATTGAACTTGGCGGAAATGGTGAACTTTTATATGCTTACACTGTTGCAATAAAGTCAATTGTTAAAAAGAAAAGCGAGCAGGTTGAGGTCAGCAATATAGTGGTTCATTTTAATGGTGAGTATAAAACTGACTATTATGTTGCAAAAAATGATTTGCAAAATGATAAGCTTGTGTATCTTGACAGGGGTGCTGTTACATATGCAAATTTGTCAGACAAACTAAAGGGTAATACATATATTATGACAAATAATAGTGACAAAAATGATTTAACCCAGGCTAATGCTGCTGATTATTTTACATTTGATGTTGACAGAAGTGTTTCTGTTTATGTTATATGGCATAGCGGTGACGTACCTGTGTGGTTGGGCGAAAAAGGGTTTGTTCAGTCGTATCTGACGGCTTTCAGGAGTGAAAGTGGTGTAGTGAAAAAAGGTCAGGTATATCAAAAGGATTATATACTTTATAATAATGAAGAAAAACAAACAATAACACTTGGCGGACTTGGAACACGATGCAATGCTGTTTATACAGTAGTTATTCTTCCCGGACCGGATTATTAAAATGGAGGTACTTGTTTTGAAAAGAATATCAATAATACTTATTATAACGTTAATAGCTTCAGTTTTACCTGTTGTATCATTTGCAAATGATGGTCTTGTTGTATGGGAGAATGCTACAATAACTGCCAAGCTTGAGTTTGATGACGTTGTTATATCAGGCGATGACACAACTGTAAGGTTTTATTATAATAACACCTTGGCTGAACAGTCAACACCATATGTTGTTTATACGTTGTATGATAAATATGACAACGTGTGTGACTATATTGTGAAGGAATATAACTTTCCGGGTAACACAGCAGGTTATTATGAAGAAACAATAAGCTTTGACATTGATAACTATGACGGATATACAATCGAGGCTACTGCATATTCAGGTGTTGGCTCAAATTCACCTGTTTGTCAGCCTAAAAAGATTATGGGAATAGCACAAGGCCCTGTAACAGTAACAAATATCCGTGTTAAAACAGGAAATGATGGTTCATACACTGATGATTATTATTCAGCACTGGATAACCTTCAGGTAGGAGATTTGGTTTATTCCGACAGAAATAATCATTACTATGGTGCGATGTCAGAAAATCTTATTGGAAATACTTATCTTTTAACAAGGAATGATGATAAAGGTTCATCCTATGCACTTACAGAAGATACTGACTTTTTGATGTTTGATATAGATAAAAGCTCAACAGTATATTTGTTATGGCATGGAGGAACTGTGCCGAATTGGATACTTAATGAAGGCTTTGTGTTGGATGCACAAACTACCTGTACAAGAAACGAAATAGTTGATAAGCCGGTTACTGTTTACAAAAAAGATTATTTCAAAGAGATGTATGAAGAAACCAAAACTATCAGTCTTGGCGGTCTGGGTGAAGGTACAGTAAATGCAGGCTACAGCTTTGTAATAGCTCCTCTGTATGATTATACAGATGGATATGAGGAGCAGACTGTTGTTGAAGAAGATTACAGCGGACCTGCAATTGTAAGTAATATCCTTGTAAAAAATGCATCAGGAGTTTTTGAACCAAATGCATCATATCAGGCATCAAGAATGGAAGAGGGTGCGTCGCTTTATACTGACCGTACATTTGTATATGCTGATGTACCTGAAAAGTTTATAGGTGCTTCATATATAAGAACAAAAAACTCTGATCGTGACTCAAGCCATGCAAAACAAGGAAGTGATGAGTTTTTAAAATTCAAGGTGGACCGTAGCGTAGAAGTGTATGTTTTGTGTCCTGCCAGTGCGTGTGTTGGTGCATGGATGACAACAAACGGATTTTCAAGAGATACAACAGAAGAATTGGTTGCAATAAGAAGAAATGAAAATGGTACAGTAAAAGCTTTTCATTCTATTTATAAGAAAGAATATCGCTTTGTAGAAGGTCAGCAAGAACAGGAAATTGTATTGGGCGATCTTAATGTATCAAATACATCGGGTAACTATGGTGTGATTCTTGTTACAATTGATGATGGTATTTCTCACGGTAATGCTAATAATAATGCAACAGTAACTGTTGAAAACGTAAACCTTCAAATCAGTCCGGAATATACGCTTTATGTAGATGCTCAGATAAGCAGGAGCGAAAATACACCTGTAGCATGTATGGTTGTTGAAACAGAGGCTTTAAATAATTACTCCGGCAACGGTACTGATGTGTATGCAATATTGCAGTACTTGAGTGATACAAATGGCGTACGTTACTTTAAAGGCACAATGGCTAAAAATGGTAAAATATCAATTAGTACACCATATAACGAAAAGTTTAAAATAATGGGTGCATACAATATTTATTTAATGCCTTTGAATGGCAGAATACACAATACAAGTTTTGAAATGAAGGAGTATAACGAAATTCTTTCTGACAGGTTTTATAATGCCGTGCTTAATGCTCAAAATGACGAAGCTGCTGTACAGGCTATGCTGAACGTTGAAAATCGTGAGTATTTTGAGCTTGCAGGTATTGATGTTGACTATTTTTCAGGTGTTGAAATTACGGCTTTAGAGCAGTTGGCACAGAAAATGAAAAATAACGCTCCGTCTGGTGTGGACAACAGATTGAATTATTTTAAAACAGAGGCTTCATTGACACTGGTGAACAGTGTTGGCACAGCAGATGAACTTATAGAGGCAATCGGTGCAAGCAGCATATTTAACGGCTTGACTGATGAAGGCTCTTTGTATGAATACGTAACATCTGATGTGAAAACACAAATGCGAGAAGCAATATTTAACAATATTCGAAATAATGCATATCAATCAATTGACAGATTTAAAGAGGATTTTGTTTCAAGCGGTATAGTACTTGCGTTAAACTCATCACGATACGAGAAGGTTGATGGTATATTAAAGGCAGCAAACGATGTATTGAAGCTGGATCTTGAACAGTCAAAATATATAAATAATAAATTGGAATTTGCAAAAGCGTTTTCAGCAATCACGTTTACTAATGTAAATGATGTTAAAACTTTATTTACTCCGACTTTGGATGAGATTGCAAAAAAATCCAATGCAAAACCGTCACCAATTGGTGGTGGCGGTGGTGGAGGTTCTTCAGGTGGCATTAAGCCGGTGGTAGGAAATGGAATGGTAGCTGTAGGTAATCAAGTACCGACGACTGAACCTTCTGTATCCGGAACCAAAGCTGTGTTTACAGATATGGAAGGGTATAATTGGGCAAAGGACGCTGTTGAAATGTTGTATAAGCATAACATTATAAGCGGCAAGTCGGAAAATTTATTCTGCCCTGGTGATAGTATTAAGCGTGAGGAATTTATAAAAATATTAATTCTGTCACTGTTTGAGATTGATACAAGTGCTGTAGCTCCATTTACTGATGTAAATAAATTTGACTGGAGCTACCCATATATAGCTACTGCACATAATATAGGTCTTGCAAAAGGTGAGGGTAACGTCTTTGGACTTGGCAAGGAAATTACGCGTGAAGATATGGCAGTTTTAATTGCTCGTGCAACTAAGATTAAAAATGTTGAGCTTTCTTTAAAGCAATCAGTAAGTTTTGATGATGAATTTGAAATATCAGATTATGCAAAGGAAAGTGTACGGCTTTTAAGTGCAAATGGTATCATTAATGGTACAGGCAATAATAAGGTGGAACCGAAAGGTACTGCAACAAGGGCACAGGCGGCCGTAATGCTATACAATTTATTTAATAAAACAGGTTTGGAGTGGAATTAATGAAGTATTGTAAGTATATTGCACTTGCAATGGCAACAGTTTTGTTGTTGCTGTGCATAAATGTTAATATTTTTGCTTATACAGATATTGAACATTCTGAAAGCATGGATAAAATCGTAGTGCTTGATGAACTGGGTTTATATACCGGTTATCAAGACGGTACCTTCAGACCGAATGAAACCGTAACACGTCTTGAGTTTTGTGAAACTATGGTCAATATTATGAATATTGATGTATCAGCATATTATAACAGTCAAAGCCCATTTTCTGATGTCCCGACCGGACATTGGGCAGCACCATTTGTAATTGCACTTTACAATCAAGGTTTTATAAATGGTACCGGTAATGGAGAGTTCAGACCTTATGAAAACGTTTCTGTAACAGATGTTCTGAAAACATTTATTCATATATTAGGTGCTGATTTTCTGGCAGAGCAAAATGGCGGATATCCGTTAGGTTATGAAACCGTTGCAGTTGATTTTGGTATTACAAAAGGAATCAAGTCTATCAATTCAGAACTAACACGTGAAACTTTTGCAACGCTAATTTATAATCTTTTGGAGCAGCCTGTGTATGAAATGAGTTCGTTTGGCGAATATCGTGTAATATATGATTCGGACAGATATAATTTTATGAGCAAATATCTGAATTTGTACAAAGGCAAAGGTATTGTTTATGAAAGTGAAAATATTTCGCTTGTTAAAGAAGGTCAGAAAAATTCTGAATATATTAAAATTGGCGATTTGTCTCTTTTGAGCAGTGAAAAAAGTGTTGACGATTATATCGGACAATATACAGAGTATTATGCACGCTTGAATGACAATGATGAGTACGAGCTTGTTGCAATATTTCCTGTAAAAACAGATGTTGTTAAATTGTATCCGGACGATATTGTTTCGGTAAATATGAAGTCATCTAAAGAAATAGAAATTAAATATAGCAAAGAAAATGAAATTAAATATTCAACTGTTGAAATTACTCAGGATGCAACAGTTGTGTATAACGGTGTAAGGCACACAAACTTTGATCCTGATGTTGATTTTAATATAATGTGCGGTGAAATCACACTTATAGATAATGACAGAAGCGGTAAATATTCAGTTGTTTTAATTAATGAATACGATATTATCGTAGCAGGTGGTATATATTATGAATCGGGCTTAATATCAGATGTATATGATACATCGAAACGAATAATGTTTAATGATGCAAACGTGAAGTATACATTTGAACGTGATGGCAAAGAATTTGATCCTAATGATATTGTGCCGTACGATATTTTGTGCGTTGAAAAAAACAAGTACAATATGACGAATGTCAATGTTTTGGTTTCAAGAAACAGAATTGCCGGCAATATTACAATGGTAAATAATGAAGGTGTATACATTGATGATAAGTTTTATAAGCTGACAGGTGTTGCATCAACACTAAACCTTGTTCCTGGTGACCATGGTGCATTTTATGCCGATATTTATGGTAAAATTGCAGCTTATGATAAAAAGTATGATTTTAATACAAATGTATATGCGTTAATGATGGCTGCTTCAAAAAATTCTGGTATAGATGAAACGTATGCTTACAAGTTTATGTTGCAGGACAAAACAATTTGTATATTAAGTTCAAAAGACAAAATTATTATTAATGGAACAAAAAGCTTTGCAAGTGAAGTTGTTGATAATAAAGACTTTTACCTCAATAATGTTGTGATTATAACAACTGATGCTGAAAGGAAGACACTTAAAGGGATAAAAACATTTAACCCGGGCATCGATAGAAGCTCGGTTTATAACGGAATATCAGGACAAGAACCTGAATTTACCATTTTGACCGACAGGTATTCTTTAGCACCTGTTAAAGAGGATGGAACAGTAAACAACGAAGCTATAGGTGATTTTGCTGAACTGACATACAGAGCAAACAATCGTTCTATGATTGAAGCAGGTACTATTAATAAATCTCATGTATTTATGGATATATCAACACCGATTTTCATAGTACCGCAAAATGCTGAAGCATACGGAAATGAAGATTACTATGACGTGGTAACCTATACATTCTTCTCAAATTCAGGTACGTATAATGTTAAGGCATACGGAGATGAAAGGAATATTTATCCGGATTATGTGATATGCCAGACAGATAGCGGAAATTCAATTAACGACTCAAGCGATATGGTATTGGTCGACAGGGTAACATCAAATATTATTGATGATGAGGATTGTATGATTTTATATGGTTATCGTAAGGGCAAAGCTGTTACGTATGCCTGCTATAATAATGCAATTTCGGCATTAAATAAGGGTGATGTGGTTCGTATAAAAACCAACAGCCGTGCTGCTATTGAAAGCGTAACAGTTGATTTTGATGCTGCTAAATGGGAGAATAACACACGATATTCCGGCAGATACGATTCGGCAATCGAGATTATTTGCGGACGTATTGTAAAACTACAGGATTTGAATATTGCACTTGTTGATACATCAAAAACTATGGCTGGAGATTTGAGAGGTGTGGATTTTACATACGCAAACACATATTACTACACGTGTTATAAAGATAGAATTGCAAAAACATCTGATAAAGGCGATATTGCACTTGGCGACCTTGTTCTTGTACGTTCAAGAAGTTCACGTGTACTCGAAGTATTTATATTTAAAGAGTAAAAGGTGATTTATGTGTCGATAAAATCTTGTATCAGACTTATAAGTATTATAATATTTATATTAATCGTAAAAATGGCAGTATATGCAAACGTTGAATTGGAACCCCAAATAACTAATGTTTTAATTTATGACTCCTTAAACAAAGAAAGCCTTTCGCTGCAATACGGCGTAAACAAACTTAAGGTTAGCGTTACTAATTATTCAGATGATTCCGAAGATGTAATGCTTACAGGAGTGCATTATAAAAACGATTCTCTCGCGGCGATAAGAACACAAAAATTCACTATTTATTCAGGTGTAACGCAAGATGTTGAGCTTAGCGGTTATAATATTGATACTTCAAAGGATAATGAGTATATCAGGCTGTTTATATGGTCGTATAAGCTGGAACCTTATCAACAGAGTGTTATGATTACAAAAAACAGCACGGCAACCGTCTGGCAGACAAAGTATTCTGCTTTTGAACCTGTTGAATTTATGTGCGGAGCAAACATAGATGCACAAAGCATAAGAATTATATCTGTAAGAGATTTTGAAACAAATGAAGCGGTGGGGTTTTCACAGGAGAATATAAAGAAATCCGGACAAAGAATTATTATTGATGAGCCGAATCTTTTTATGCCCGGTAAGAAATATGCTGTTAATTTTAATGATGATATATTGTTGAAAAACGGATTAATGGCAAATTGCAATAATCAGTTTGTTTGGACTGCTCCACTTTCTGTTAAAGAAGCTTTGTTTGATACGCTTAGTATTTATGAAACTGATTATATTAGCAAAAGTTTTGTTGCAGACAACAGTGTATATTCTGTAGAATTTAACGTAGCACAAAGTGAAGGAAAATCAAAAATTATGTTAGGTGACATTGTTCTTTCCTTTGATGATCAGAATGTTGTTGCAACTACGGGCAACCGGCTTTATGAAAAAACTCTTCCTATTAATTCAATAATTAAGCTTACATTTGATACAAATAAAAAAGTATTTTTTATGACAGTTAATAATAAAGACGTTATATTTTCTGAAAAGTACAGCGATGATGTAAGTTCAATAGCCTTTAATGGTGAGGCTGGGGCAAAGCTTCTTATCAATAATGTGAGTTGTTATGAGGATATTATTGCATCGACAGTTACATTGGATAAATTCCAAAAAATGGCATCAGAAACTGTTGCCGGAGAACGATTATATCTAAAATCAGGCACTTATGATGGAGTAAAGCTAAACCTTTCAGCCAATGGTACGTTTGAAAAACCGGTTGTTTTTTCTGCAGCGGTTGCGGGAAAAAGTATATTTACAGGAAAATCAGCCGTGGTACTTGACGGTGAATACCTGCGTTTTGAAGGCTTTAGCTTTGATAATTGCTTACATACTGAATATCCGGGTAATATTCTGACTGTTAATGCAAATAATTCTGAGATTGTTAACAATAAGTTTTACAAATGCGGAAGAATTGATGCCAAAGGCACCGATACCGGTGCTTATGCTCCTGTTATGCCGGTTTATGGTAAAAATAATCAGATTCTAAGTAATACTTTTGATTATCTTTATTCAATTGGTGTTTCATTACGTCAGCAGGATACACTGACGTCAGCTACGCACAATCGTATTGCTTTTAATAAGTTTATTAATATTCCATACGTGGGTGACTATCATCCAAATGCGACGAGTGATAACGGAAGCGAATGCATACAAATTGCACAGGGTGGTATGGATAATCTTGAAATGCGCACTGTTGTAGAGCATAATTATTTTGAAAATGTTACTGGTGACACACAAGAAATAATAAGCAATAAAAGTTCTTGGAATGTTATAAGATACAATACATTTAAAAATTCAAACAGTGCTATAACCTTACGTGGCGGTAACAATTGTGAGTTTATTGGAAATTACTTGATAAATGTAAATAAAGGTTTACGTGTTTACGGTGCTAACCACAAGATAATCAATAACTATTTCGGACAAACGGCTGATAGTATAATTGATAATAAATATCCTGCTATCAGATTGGGTCAAATGGATACAGAATACAGTGCAGCAGACAATGTTCTGATTATGAATAATACAATAAAGTTTTTATCAACATCAAATCATGCTGCAGGCATTTATATATATGGTGATAAAAAACCTATCAGCGGAGGACTAATAATTAATAACATCATTGAAACTCCAAAGTTTGGTATTGTAACCGATGGCAGCGCAATTTCAAAAGATTTGATATTCGCAAAAAACATACGTAACGTAAAATCACTTGGTAGCTCCGATGTTACAAACATCGGTATAGCTGATGTCAAACCTCTTCTGGAGCATCTGGGAGACGGAACGTACAGACCCGTGACAGGAAGCCCTGCTATAGGCTACGGAGTATCCACCAATATTTATCAGCTTACTGAGGATATTGAAGGCAAGCCAAGAGGCAACTCTATTGATGCAGGAGCTTTTCAGTCAGGTGCAGGTGAATGCGTACGTTCGATTTTATCAGGAGGTGAAGTTGGAACGGATTTTTAGCTATATTAGTCCCAAATAATTCAAATTAAATTTAGGAGGTAAAATTATGTTTAAGAAACTAACAAAACAAATTGCAATTATTACCGTGCTGGTTATGATTGTATCCAGTGTTACGGTATTTGCAGAACTTTCAAAGTTTGATATTGGATATTCTACAAGCTTTGATGATTCCGATATCAGCAAATTCAGTACTAAGGTTGATGCAACAGATACAACAAGCTCTGTAAGCATAGCAGCAACTAAGCCTGGAGGCTTTCCAAATACTGACAAAGCTGTAAAGCTTGTTAAAAGTGCAGCTGTTGCGCCAGATAAGGAAGTATATATACAGTACCTTAACCAGAAACCGGTAAATGCAAGAACTATTGAAACATCTTATGATTTTTATGCTGAAAACGTTAGATTTGATTTAAATCTCGGTAATTTGATGCTGGTGGACGATAATTCAAAATCACAGGCACTTTTGACACCTCAGCTAAGAGCACCTGCAAACGGTGCTGCACCTAAGTTCAGATTTAATGGTTTAAGCAGTGCGACACAGGTTGAATACAGCTATAATACATGGTACAATCTTTGGATAAAGGCTTATCTTGATACCAATACCTTTGATGCACGTCTTACACTTGTATCAGACGGTTCTTTAGTAAAAGAATGGACAGGTGAAAGCCTGCGTTATACCAGTGAAATCAAATCCACATATAAAATTGATTATTCAAGATTTGGTGGAAAAGATAGTGCAACAGCTAACGAAAGCACCGTTTTATACATTGATAATTTCGGTATTCGTACAGGCTGTGAGGTTTTAAGTGTTGTTCCTATGATTGGTGAACAGGCAGCAGAAGAGGAGGATGGAAAGCTTTCAGCTGATATTAATAAATTTGAGCTAACATTCTCTGAGCCGATGATTGCTTTAACAACAAATGATGTATCACTTGTGGCAACAGCAAGTCAGAGTCCTGTAACACTTGGAACACCTGTAATGAGTGCTGATAATAAAAAATGCACAGTTGCTATAGAAGGCGATTTAGAAGCAGGTGCTAATTACACATTTAATGTTAAAAATTCAGCTAAGAACGCCAATGGCGTAGGAATTTTGGACGAAGTTGAATATGCTTTTACTGTAGCGGGTGTTCAGGCAGCTAATGAAATCGTAAGCATTTCATATTTAGATGCAGATAACACAGCTATCAGCGGTAACTATTTTGAAATGTCAACTGATGTAAATAAAGTTGAAATTACCTTTGCAGGTGAAGTTAATCAGGCATTTACAGACACTATAAAATTGTTTGTAGGCAATACTGAGATTAATTGCACAGGTGTTTTAAGCAATGGTAACACAGTTTATACAATGACGATTAACGATGCTGTTACTCCCGGTACGGCTTACAATCTTGTAGTTGATAATAAGGCTGTTACTGCATTTATAACACAGTATGACAATAGTGATGTTACAAGTATTGTACTTCCACTTGAGGATTTCACTGATTTTGCACCTGTTTCTAACGTATTGGATTACCAGAACGGCGCTACATCAACTAACAAAACTTATCCTTATGTTCCTAATAACACTGTATTGGAATTTACAGAGGGTAACGCAGGTGCTTATTTAAGACAAAAGCTGGCTTCAGAATTAACAGCCGGTGTATATGCTGTTGAGATTTCAATTAAAAATGAAGGAAAAACAAATGTGCAGACACCTATTTTAACTAATGGTGGTGGTTCATCATTAGCAAACATCGCATTTAAATCAGATGGTAGTATTACTTTAGGTAAAGGTGGAAATATCGGTTCGACAAACGTAGGTACTTATAATGAAGATTTTTGGTACACCGTAAAGGCAGTATATTTCGTTGATGGTGATGATGTAACAAAATCTTATGGCACATTTTACGTAAATAATCAATATGTGGGAAAAGTTGGTTACCAGAATGCAAACAGTAACGTAGGCAGAGTTTACTTTAAATATCAGGGCGGTGATGCTAATGATAAATTATACCTTGATAATTTCAGAATAACAAAGCTTGACGATGGTTTGAAAGTTAAGAATATGAGCTTTGTCGATGCTGATGGCAAAGACGTAAACGAATCATTTGCAGGTGTAGAAAAGCTTGGTGCATCAGTAAAGCTTGTTAATCACACTTCATCTGCAGCAACACCATTGGTTATGCTTGCATTATATCGTGACTCACAGCTTTTAGATATGAGATTAATTCATAATGAGGAATTCGAAGTAGGGGAAGAACTTGTTCTTCCAATAGAAAAAATTGATTTGCCGAATGATATGACAGGAGTACACGCTAAAGTTATGGTTTTTGAAAGCTTAGCAAGCTTAAGCCCTGTATGTGTTCCGGTAAAACTTCCGCAGCAATAAGACTAAATTAAAAAGAAACGGAGAGATGATTTATGAAACGTTTTTTAACAGCATTATGTTTAATAGCTATGATGGTTAGCATTTTTGCAGGCTGTAACAACAAGCCTGCAGAACAGACTTCGGGTGGAGATATGCCTGAAGTAAAAATGCTTATAGCTACAACCTTTGGTTCAACCTATGATAATGAAAACAATAAGAAAATAGAAGAAAAAATCGGTGTTAAAATGAATATTACTGCCGTTCCAAGTCTTGAGATAGACAACAAGCTAAATATTCTTATGGCTTCAGGTGATAAACCTGATTTGGTACAGTATAAGTCTGATGCTCTTGAATTAAAATATGCAAATCTTGGTGTGTTGTTACCGCTTAATGAATACTTTGACAAGCTACCAACACTAAAAGCATCAAGAAGTGAAGAATTCTGGGATGTTATGCGTCATCCTGACGGAAATATTTATGCTATTGGCGGTTTTGCAAAGGATGTTCCTTTTACAAATGTATATCGTAAGGACTGGCTTGATAAATTAGGGCTTGAGGTTCCGGAAACTATAGATGAATACCTTGAGGTAGCTAAAGCTATATCAAAAAATGACCCGGATGGTAACGGAAAAGATGATACGTTTGCATTTGGTGCAGCGGGCTCAAAGGGTGGTTTTGATAAATATTTTGACCACATTTTCGCGGCATATGGTGTTTTGCCAAATTTCTGGCTTGAGCGTGACGGAGAGCTTGTAAACGGCAGCGTTGCACCGGAAGCTAAAGAAGCTTTGAAGGTTATCAATATGATGTATAAGAATGGTTATCTTGACCCTGAATTCATCACAGACGATAACAATCGTAACAAAGAAAAGTATCGTGCCGGTGTATTTGGTGCACAGGCTAACAACATTTATATGTTTGATACAAATAACTTAAATAACTATCACAAGCCTTTTAAAGCAAGCAATCCTGATGGCGAATATATACAGGGTAATCCTTTAAAAGCAGAGGGGTATAATTCAATAGGTATGCGTGCTTTAACAATGCGTAACTGGATTAAATTAGCAGCAGTAAAAGACACGAAAAACCTTGATGCAGTACTTAAATTCTTAGATGCAATTGCATCAGAAGAAATTGTTACTTTGAGAACATACGGAGTTGAAGGCGAAGACTATACAAAAGACGGAGATATCGTAACACGTTTGCAGACAAGTGCTGAGTATCAGGAAAAAGGTATTGCACAGCTTGGCACATTGCCACTTGCAAAAATTGATTTACGTGAAACAAGTGACTATTATGAAGAAGTAAAAGCTAAAACAGAATCTACTGCTGTATTGAACAAGGCCGATGGAATAATGGTACCTGAGGTTGAAAAATATCAGGCTTCGCTTGATGATTTTGCAGTTACGGAGTATTTCTTAATGATGTCAGGTGAAAAAGAAATAGACGGTGGATTTGAGCAGTTTGTTGATGAATGGTACAAACGCGGTGGCCGTGAGCTTACAGATGCATTGAACAAAGAGTACAAAAACAAATAATTATCTCATGAATAGTGTGACGCGGAACACAATAGTTTCGCGTCAGCACCATTCGGCATTGGAGGATATACCGTGCAAAAAACTACAGGATTAAAAAAGAATACGTCTTTAATAAAAAAATCTACTCTTTTAAGAGATATTGTAAGGCAAAGATATTTATATCTTTGCTTGATTCCAAGTATGATTTTTCTGATTATGTTTAAATATGCTCCTATGGGAGGCCTTGTAAT
>JAZNGX010000079.1:0-3796 GCA_045576675.1 Clostridia bacterium
CGAATTTTTGTATTGACAAATTACATATTATATGTTAATATAATAATGATTACTATTATTGAAAGCAAGGTGAGCATATGGAAGTAAAAACAAAATATAGTCGTCAGCGAGAGGCTATACTTAATTTGCTGAAAAGCAGAACAGACCATCCAACTGCGGATGTTTTGTATGAGGATTTGCGTAAGGAAATCCCGAATATAAGTCTTGGCACGGTTTACAGAAATCTGGCAATGCTTACAAAAAACGGTGATATTATAAAAATTTCAATGCCTGACGGCAGTGACAGATTTGACGGAAACCCAAAGCCGCATTATCATTTTACGTGCATAAAATGCGGAAGTGTTTCAGATGTTCATATGCCGCAGATTGATGATTTAAATGAAAAAGCCGCCCAATATGCGGACGGCGTAATAACAAATCACGATATTATGTTTAACGGTCAGTGCAACGCTTGTATGTGCAGAATGTAAGCTCATAGCCGTTGTCTTCAACGGGGTCTGACTGATAAACAAGCTCAAAATTGCAATCCTCATCCAAATCAGGGAAGAAGCAGTCGGCATTGCCGTCTGCTTTTACTTTTGTGACATAAGCAGTGTCGCAATAGTCAAGCATCTGCCTGTAAATTGAGCTTCCGCCGATAACAAATGCGTCACTGTCGGCAAGAGCAGCAGCCTCTTCAACCGAATGCACGATTTCTGCACCCTCCTTTTCGTAATCGGGATTGCCTGTTATAACTATGTTTCTGCGTTTTGGAAGTGGCTTTTGATTTGGAAAGCTTTCAAGGGTGGCTCTGCCCATTATAACGGTTTTGCCTGTTGTTGTTTCTCTGAAAAATTTCATATCCTTAGGTATAGAAAAAAGCAAATCGTTGTTTTTTCCTATACCCCATTTGTTATCTACTGCTACAATTAAATTCATTTCTTTTACTCCTTATCTATGCTGATGCACGTAAAATATCGTCCGTCAAGACCTGAAACTGCCTTTTCAACGGTGTCAATGATTTCATTGTCTGAATACTTAAAGCCAAACGGCACAACTATGTCAAAAATCAGATTTGTGTGGGTGTGGCCGTCTGTCATACGAAAATCGTGAATGGAAAGACTGTTGTCAATGCTTTTAACAATGCCGCTTACTATACGCCGCATATTGTTTGTGCGTTCATCGTCAATTACAATCGGGTCCATATGGATTACAGCGTCGCAGTTGAATTTTGCACGAAGGTCACGCTCTATATTGTCAATCATATCGTGCAGCTCTAAGATGTTTCCGTTGCTGTCTACCTCGGCGTGAAGTGACATCAGTATCTTCGACGGCCCATAGTTGTGGACACAAAGGTCGTGAATGCCGATAATTCTGTCGTCCCTTAAAACGTCCTGCTTAATCATTTCAACAAGCTCAGGGTCTGCACCCTCGCCAAGCACAGGCTTTAAGGTTTCGGTAACGCTTTTAATACCTGTTATAAATATAAACAGTGCAACTAAAAGTCCCAAAATTCCGTCTATGTTGATTTTAAATAAGTGCGAAATAAATATGCCTGCAAGCACTGTAAATGTTGCGATTGCATCATTAAAGCTGTCCTGAGCAGTGGCTTTTAGTGCAGAGGACTTAATTTCATTGCCGACCCCTCGGTTTAAATAAAACATAAACAGCTTCACAGCTATCGAGGCAACAAGAATTGCCACTGTAACACCGCTGTAAACCACCTTAACAGGTGATATGATTTTCTGAACAGCAGCCTTTGCAAGCTCAAAGCCCATCATTATAATAACAATTGCCACAAAAAGACCTGCAATATATTCAATTCTTCCGTGGCCGTAAGGATGGTCACGGTCTGCAGGCTTGCCTGCCATTTTAAAGCCGATAAATGTGATAACAGACGAGCCGATGTCTGTTAAGTTGTTAAATGCATCTGCAATTATCGCGGCAGAGCTTGATGCCATACCTGCAAACAGCTTAAATCCGAACAGCATCAGGTTTAACAGCATTCCTATAAAGCCTGAAACCGACCCGCATCTGCTGCGAAACTGTGCAGTGTTAGTGTTGTGACCCCGTGCCACGGTTTTAATAAACAGTTTAATCATAATATCAGTATTCCTTAACAGTTTTAATATAGTCAAAAGCGGCTTTTTCGCCCTTTTCTGCAAGAATGGTAAGCAGCTTTTCTAAAAAATCAGAGGTTTCAGGATGAATAATTCTGCGTCCCTTTGCGTTAAGAAAATATTCTAGAGGGTGCTTATCTGTGTAGTTTTTGCCCTGATATATTTTGCTTGCGGCAACACGGTCGCAAAACATTTCTTTAACGTACTTAACAGGCATTTTAACAGGCTCAACAAGCTTGCTTTTTGGGTTGTAGTCCGTCCAGTATTCAAAATGATGCTTGTTTCTGCCCTTGTGGTGCATCCACGCTATAGAATATCCTCTGTCGTGTCGCTCACCCTCGTTGGGGCTTCTTGTGCCTAAGTAGTATTTTGCACCCTGAAAAAATTCCTCGGGGCTGTACTTTGATAAATCGTGCAATAACCCGCGGATTGGTACGCCTGCTTTAAAGCAGTGGCTTATTACCTTATGCCTATGCTTTGTAATTGTTATAAAGTGTTTGTATCCACCAATGATAATACTCATATTTTTACCTCTGAATTTTGTATATTTGTTTTTAGTTTTGCTCAAAGGCTTTCCCATAAATGGGGAAGGCTTTAATATTTCGACAGTCTTTATATGCTCGTGTGATATAAGGGACAAAAAAATATATAACTTTACTCATCAAGCATGAGCCTTCCTTCTTTTGCTCTTTTCTTAAGCTTCTGCATCTGTTCTTTTTCAATTTGGGCAATACTTTTTTCGGGAGTTGGTAAATCTTCAGGCATTGTACCGCCAATTTCCTCAATAGCTTTTCTAACTTCTCTACCAACTGTATTATGAACTTTTGTAGCAATTTCTGCGCTGTCAACTTTATCTTTTCTTAATTTTTCCTCAGTTTGTGAAATTCTGAAAAGATTAGCAATAAGTTCTGTGCTACCCATATAATCAAGAATCTTCTGACCAACCGCAAGTCCTTTCCTTTTATGGATATCTTCAACATCAAGCCCTCCATAAAGTCCCATATAACCTGCATTTTGAAAAATTGCGAATTCTTCATTTGTTATAACCCCAGCATTTCTTGCAGTTTCAGCAAGAAGTTGATTCCACTGTTTTATATCGCCACGAACAACTAATCTTCTGCTATCTTCATCAAGCTGATTAAATCTGTCGGCCACTTCTTGTCTATATGTCTGTATAGCAAAATATGTTTGTCCTAGTGCAATCACTTCTTTTCTTGGATCGCCATTTTGAACAATTAAGTAACAGGCATATCTTGTAAGTTCATAGTCTAAAACCGGCTTTTGGGTTGCACCTGCTTTTACGATTTTCCTGACCTCAGGAAAATCGTAAGTAATATCATGTCCGCTGTTTTCACAAGCAATCATTGCACGTTTTATAACTTTATTAAAATTTTCCCATTTATTATAATCCAGAACAATTGCCAATTCCCTTGCAAACCAATATTCTGTTCCATCTTCTTTAATATGCTTTATATCTTCAAAGCATTTGTATTCTTTTCCAATTAAATTGCTCATTACTTTACCTCTTTTCTTTTTTGACATATTTCGACACTCTTACTATGATTTTGTCAAGTTAGGGACAAAATTTTTGTCAATATGCAAACTAAAGTTTGCTCGATATTTTTACTTCGTAAAATCGATATGTTTTCCCTTCGGTCAAACTCGATATGATATGAATTCTCGTTGCGTTAGCAACA
>JAZNGX010000080.1:0-6268 GCA_045576675.1 Clostridia bacterium
AACCACAGGAATTATATATATTATTGTTAATAGTATATATGTAAAAAAACACAAGGCAAAAAGACTTGTTACCTATATTTATCCTTTGATTATATCGATGATATATTATGTTGCAATTTACATATATGCTTCTTATACTGGTATAAAGGCAAATGACGGATATGATATGGCACTCTTTTCGATTTTATTATCTATATGTGTATATTTAATTATATTATGTTTAATAACATTGTTTAAAAAGTTTTCAGATAATAAAAAAGCAGGTATAAAAATAATATCTTCAATATTAATATTTGCTTTTCTAATTTGTATATGGGGAAGCCTTGTTACCGTGTCATATATAGAATATACAATTGACCACGAAAAAGATTTTACTCATTTAAAGTTGTCAGAAGGTGTTATTGCCGTATGTGTTGAGTTTGAAGTATGCAACTATTCTTTCGTAAAAGCTGAACATATTACAATAGAATTCAAGGATAAGAGTAAAAATTCTCAATTAATATTACACGACAAATGGGATAATATGTTACCGTGGTATACTGATGCCAAAAGCTTTAGCACAACCAACTGTAAATTTTATCTGCCATTAAAAAAATCTACTTCAGAAGAAATAAAAAAACTTTTGAACGGAACACCGATTATTGTGAAAAGCCAAAATCGAAAAATAGGAGAATTTACAATACAATGAATTATAACACAAAGGAAACAGTTCCATAAATTCTTGAATTCCTTTAAATTTTGTTAACAAACTGTTTATTGATAATTTTTATTCTGTGTGGTAGAATATTTTGCAGGAGGGATAGCATTGCAAAAAATATTAAAAACTCTTACAAATCTTATAATAACAGCAGTGATTGGCTTTGTTGTTTTTTATATCACACTGCCTGCACTTAATTTTCATTCAAAGGAATTTTACAGCTTTGCAATATTTTTATGTATAGTTTATCTGGTGCTTAGCTTAATCAACAGATACACCCCGAAAATTAATATTGCAGAAAACCATAGCTGGACAGACTGGTTAAAAACAATACTTAAAAAATTCAAAATCCCATCAATAATAATCGGAGCATTGCTTGTTATTTCTGTTATCGGCTCAATATCTTCAGTAGAAATTTTGCGTGCACGCTCTTATCGTGACCTGCTCACTGTAACAACCGGAGATTTTGCAACAGATGTAAAACAGATTTCGTTTGACAAAATACCATACCTTGACAAAGACTCTGCCGAACGCCTTGGTGACAGAAAACTAGGGGAGCTTTCTGATATGGTCAGTCAGTTTGAGGTTGCAGACGATTACGTGCAGATTAATTATAAGGATAAGCCGGTGCGTGTAACACCGCTTGAATATGGCGATGTAATAAAATGGTTTACCAACCGCAAATCAGGCATACCTGCATATCTTGTTATTGATATGGCAACTCAGGCTGTAGATTTTGTCCGTCTTGAAAACCCGATAAAATACTCAAAGACAGAGCTTTTTGGCAGAAACATATATCGTCACATACGTTTTAATTACCCGACCTTTATGTTTGGAGAGCCTGTTTTCGAGCTTGATGAGAACGGAACCCCATACTGGATATGCCCAAAAATCGAAATGAAAATAGGCTTGTTTGGTGGGAAAGATGTTAACGGAGCAGTACTAGTAAATGCGATAACAGGTACAAGCGAATATGCAAAAGAAGTTCCGTCATGGGTTGACCGTGTGTATTCTGCCGACCTTATTATGGAGCAATACAATTACTATGGAATATATCAGAACGGATTTTTAAATTCAATATTCGGTCAGAAGGATGTTACTGTTACAACACAAGGCAACAACTACATTGCAATCAACGACGATGTTTATATGTACACAGGTATAACATCAGTCGGCAGTGACCAGTCAAATGTTGGATTCATTCTTTCAAACCAACGTACAAAAGAAACAAAGTATTATCCGTGCGCAGGTGCAACAGAAAAATCAGCTCAGGCTTCGGCACAAGGTGTTGTTCAGCACTTAGGATACGAAGCAACATTTCCTTTGCTGTTAAACGTTTCTGACCAGCCGACATATTTTATGGCGTTAAAAGACAAGGCATCACTTGTGAAAATGTATGCATTTGTTAATGTTCAGCAGTATCAGATTGTTGCAACCGCAACAACTGTTGAGCAGTGTGAAAAAGAATATATAAAGCTTATGTCACAAAATAACATAAACTCTGTTACCAACACAACAGAAACAACAACCGAAGGCTTTGTTACGGATATACGCACTGCGGTTATAAACGGAAATTCACAGTATTATATAAAGCTTGATACATCTGACATTTATTTTTCAGCAACAGCAGCAGGCTTTGAAGAAGTTGTAACATTAAATATAGGTGATTTTGCAAGCATCAGGCACGATAACACAAACACCAAAATCGTAAAAGCAAATTCAATTGAAATAAAATAAAAATAATTCTTGACAAGCTTTGCATTATGTGGTATGATATTTGAGTATCCGCACGTAAAGGGTCAGGAAAATATGCTTTTGCATATACCTCATCGGCGAGTTTTTGATTAAAGGAGGTGCGTTTTGGTGTACGCAGTAATCGAAACAGGTGGAAAGCAGTACAAAGTTAACGAAGGCGATATCATTTATGTTGAGAAGTTAGACGTTGAAGATGGTGCTGCTGTTACATTTGACAAAGTTTTAGCTGTTGGCGAAGGTGCTGATATTAAAGTTGGTGCTCCCGCAGTTGCAGGTGCTACTGTTGAAGGTAGTGTTATTAAAACAGCTAAGGGTAAGAAAGTCGTAGTGTACAAGATGAAACCTAAAAAGGGTTATCGTAAAAAGCAGGGACACAGACAGGCTTACACAAAAGTTGAGATTAAGAAAATCAACGGTTAATTTTTAAATAAAATTTCAGATTTAAAGAGGTGAATACACATGGCACATAAGAAAGGTGTCGGCAGTACTAAGAACGGTAGAGATTCAGAGTCAAAAAGACTTGGAGCCAAAAAAGGTGACGGTCAGTACGTTGTTGCCGGTAATATCCTTGTTCGCCAGAGAGGTACAAAAATTCATCCCGGTCTTAACGTTGGTATAGGCAGCGATGATACACTATATGCTTTGGTTGACGGTAAAGTTAAATTTGAGCGTAAAGACAAAACAAGAAAACAGGTTAGTGTTTACACAATAGCTCAGTAATTTAATAAACATAATAAAAGCTGCATAATATTTATGTAGCTTTTTGTTTTAAGGAGAAATATTTATGTTTGTTGATATAGCTACTATATTTGTAAAGGGTGGCGACGGTGGTAACGGTGCAGTTGCCTTCCACAGAGAAAAATACGTTGCAGCAGGCGGCCCCGATGGTGGTGACGGCGGCAAAGGCGGCAATGTTATATTAACAGTTGATACAAACCTTTCAACCCTTATGGATTTCCGCTACAAAAAGAAGTATGCTGCCGGTAACGGTTCTGATGGTACAGGTGGCAAAATGCGTGGTCGTGACGGTGCAGACCTTATAATAAAGGTTCCTGACGGCACTATTGTAAAAGATGCCGAAAGCGGCAGAGTAATATGCGACCTTTCAGGTGGCACTACCTCCTTTATAGCTGCACACGGTGGCAAAGGCGGTTGGGGAAACACACGTTTTGCAACTGCAACCAGACAGACACCCAACTTTGCCAAAAGCGGCAGAAAGGGTCAGGCACGCGAGATAATATTAGAGCTTAAGCTTATAGCAGATGTCGGACTTATAGGTTTTCCAAACGTCGGCAAATCGACACTTCTGTCAGTTGTAAGTGATGCAAAGCCCAAAATCGGCAACTATCACTTTACAACCTTAAACCCGAATTTGGGTGTTGTGAACGTATTTGACGGTCAGATGGTTATGGCTGATATACCGGGGATTATAGAAGGTGCAAACGAAGGCATAGGTCTTGGTCACGAGTTTTTGCGTCACGTTGAAAGAACACGTCTTTTAATACACGTTGTTGACATTTCGGGCTGTGAGGGCAGAAATCCGATTGACGACTTCAAGCTTATAAATGAAGAGCTTGAAAAGTATAGCACCGAGCTTGCTGATAAAAAACAAATTGTTGCTGCCAACAAGTCAGATATAAGCGACCAGTATATCGAAGAATTTTCAAAATATATAAAAAGTCTTGGTCTTGAACTTTTTGTAATATCAGCAGCCACAAGAAATGGTACAGACGAGCTTATGAAGCGTGCATATACATTGCTTCAGGACATACCTGTACCTGTGTTTGAGGCAGAAGCTCCCAAAGAGCCTGAGCCGGTACAAATTGATACTTCATTTGACATTGAGCTTGATGATGAGGTTTACGTTGTAGCAGGCGAAAGTGTTGAGCTTCTTGTTAATTCCACAAATTTTGACGATGTTGAGTCGCTTTCATACTTCCAGCGTATGTTAAGAAAAAGCGGTATAATAGCAATGCTTGAAGAAATGGGAATCACAGATGGTGACACGGTAAGAATTGACGACGTGGAATTTGATTATTACAGATAATATTTTAATATAACACCTTCATATGCTTATAATATGGAGGTGTTTTTTTATGTACGATTACAAACAGCTTGAAAACGATATGGTATTACTTAACAAAAACTACAGCCTTGCAGATGTATTTTCAATCGGCAAGAGTGTTAAAGGGCGTGAGCTTTATACAATAAGGCTTGGGTCAGGAAAACGGGAGGTGTTTTACAACGGAGCTCATCACGGGCTTGAATGGATAACATCGCAGCTTTTAATGAAATTTGTTTTTGATATGTGTTACAATCACTCAAAAGGCTTAAGGTTACGTGGTTACGACTTAAGTGAAATGCTCGAATACTGCTCAATATATATAACGCCAATGGTCAACCCTGACGGTGTAGAAATATCGAAAAGCAATCCAAAATGGCAGGCTAACGCACGAGGCGTAGACTTAAACCACAATTACGACGCAATGTGGAAAAGAGGAAAAATCGAAATAGCACGAGAGGGTATTTCTAAACCGGGGCCAACAAAATTCAGTGGCACGCATCCCGAAAGTGAGCCCGAAACAAAAGCAGTTGTTTGTTTTACAAAACGGCATTGCTTTGATTATGTCATAGCTTTTCACAGTCAGGGCGAAGTGATTTACTGGAAATATGGAGCTGATATACCAAAGGGCAGCCTTGAGCTTGCAGAAAAAATGGCTTTGGTAAGTGGATATAAGTTAGACGACTGCGAAGGCTCAGCCTCGTACAGCGGATACAAAGACTGGTTCATCAAATATTATAAAAAGCCGGGCTTTACTGTTGAAGTCGGCAAGGGAGAAAATCCGCTTTCACTTTACCAGTTGCCAAAAATATATAATAATATACTTGAACTGTTACTGCTTTGTGGTGTATAATAAAGCTATGAAAAAGATAATTATACATTTAAAGACAATTTTAATACTGCTTATGGTTGTTTGTGCCTTGACTTTAATCTTTATAAAAAATATCGGCAATACAGACAAAGCATATTTTTTAATGGATACTTATGTTACACTTAACATAAAAGGCATCAATTCGCAAAAAGCCGCAAACGAAATATATACAAGACTTAAAGAAATAGAAGCCAAGATGAACAGCCACAGCGAAACGTCACACGTTACACAAAAGCTTTTTGATGATGAGCTGTTATATGTACTGAAAAAAGGAATATATTACGGCGATATCAGTAACGGGCTTTTTGATGTGACCATTAAGCCGCTTACAAGGCTATGGAACGTTACCGCTGAAAATCCCGTAGTCCCGTCAGAAGAAGAGATTTTGTCTGCAAAGAAAAACATAAATTACAAATTGATTGACATAACTGACAACAACGTATCTGTTCCTGAAAACTTTGAGATAGACCTTGGCGGCATTGCAAAGGGATATGCCGCAGACGAAGCAGCAAAAATCCTTACAAAGCATAAAATTAAAAACGCCATTGTAAACTTAGGTGGAAACGTTTATGCATTTGGAACAAAAAAAATAGGTATACAAGATCCCACATCAGCAAATGGTGATTATATGGGGATACTTACTGTTACAGACTGTTCTGTGGCAACATCAGGCGGTTACGAACGTTTTTTTGAAAACGACGGCAAAACATACCATCACATTATAGACCCATTTACAGGGTTCCCAAGCGCAACAGATTTGCTTAGTGCAACGGTTGTTTCATCCTCCTCCATTGATGCAGACTGCCTTGCAACGATTCTTTTTATGTCAGGCACAGAAAATGCCATCAAGCTAGCAAACAAGTCGGATCGTAGCCATGTCGTT
>JAZNGX010000081.1:0-3036 GCA_045576675.1 Clostridia bacterium
ATGTAAATATAGCAATTATTATACCACATACTATAAAAAGTATAAGCCACGCCTTACTGTTTGCCCATTTGTATTTTTTGTTTATAAAAACTGTTTCACGTATAGTTGAAATCCCACAGGTCAACGCTGCATTCCATGCCGCAATAAGACTATAGTGAATTACCCACACTATATCAGAAATAAGCTTTACAAGCAATAATGTTTCACGTTTTTTTTGATGGTATATCACAGCATTAATAATTATACCTGCCAGCCCAAATACCCATGATAATATGTACATTTTATAACACATCCTTTTTACACCGATAATACAACACTAACTTACAAAAATCAATCAATATATTTTGATAAAGTAGCAAATTATTTAACACTTAATTATTCTCACAAAAAAACAAGGTTGCAACATAAACTGTCGCAACCTTGTTTGATAATTACTTTATGTGGTTGTTTGAAGGTGCACTGTCGGTTTCACGAAACAGCAAGGTTATACACCATAGTCCCGCAATGCCTACCAACGTAAATATAATTCTGCTTATCATAGCAGATTGCCCGCCAAAGATTGACGCAACCAAATCCACGTTGAATATTCCTATCGAGCCCCAGTTTAACGCACCGATTATAACCAGTATCAATGCAACGGTATCCATAATATCACTCCTTGAAATTTGTTTTCAAGGTTAGTATATCAATGATTTTACTTAATTATGCATTTGGAAATTTGTTCTTTTGCTTTTTCAAGCACTTTATCAGACTGTTCCTTTGTTGCAGCAGAAGCAAGATAGTAAAGCTTTATTTTCGGCTCTGTTCCTGATGGTCTTGCAACAAAATTCATTCCGTCCGACAATTCAAAATACAAAACATTTGATTTTGGCAAAGTAAGCGTCTGCTTTTCACCTGTTTCAAAGTCTGTTCTTATGCTTACGCTGTAATCACGCAAAGCTTTTACTTTAAAATCGCCAAAGCTTTTTGGAGTATTATTTCTTAAATCCTCCATCAATTCCTTAATTTTCTTAATTCCATCGCTACCCTTCATTGTTATGCTTGTTGTAAGCTCTGTAAAACCACCATATTTCTCATACATACTTACCAACGCTTCATACAGCGACATTCCTTTTTCGCTATAGGTTGCAGCCATTTCTGCAATAAGCATAGCTGAAACAACACCGTCCTTATCACGTGCGTGTGTTCCCACAAGGTATCCGTAGCTTTCCTCAAAGCCTAAAAGATACTCATTGCAGCCTGTTGTTTCAAACTCGTAAATTTTTTCACCAATGAATTTAAAGCCTGTTAAGGTTTCTATAAATTCCATTCCGTAGCTTTCTGCAATTTTCTTAGCCATTGGTGTTGATACAATAGTAGAAACAACAGCACCGTTTGACGGAAGCTCGTTATTTCTGATTTTTGCAGAAATAATATAATCTGTAAGCAATGCACCAACCTGATTACCTGTTAATGTTACATACTCACCGGTCTTTGTTTTTACAACAATACCAACTCTGTCGCAATCGGGGTCTGTACCTATAATCAAATCCACATTTTCTTTTTTAGCAAGTTCAATCGCAATTGTGAATGCTTCCTTGTTTTCAGGGTTGGGTGACTGCACTGTAGAAAAGTTTCCGTCAGGCTTTTCCTGCTCTTTTACGATAATAACATTTTTAAAGCCGCTTTTTTCAAGAATTCTTCTTACAGGCTTGTTACCACTGCCATGAAGCGGAGTATAGATAAGCTTAAACTTATCGCCAACTCTTGCAACAACATCTTTATTAATTGCCTGCTTGTAAACCGCTTCAATATATGCATCATCAACCTCGGCACCGATAATGTTCAAAAGTCCGCTTGCCTTTGCATCCTGCTCTGAAACAGTTTTAGCCTCAAAAATATCAACCTTATTAATCTGTTCTAAAACCTTGTCAGAAACCTTTGGTGGAATCTGACCGCCATCCTCCCAGTATACCTTGTATCCATTATATTCCTTAGGATTATGCGATGCAGTAATAACAATACCTGCAATTGCTTTCAAATGACGCACAGTGAAAGAAAGCTCAGGCACAGGACGTAATTCATCAAACAAATATGCTTTAATTCCATTTGCACAAAGCACTAATGCAGCCTCTTTTGCAAAATCAGGAGAGAAGTTTCTTGAATCATAAGCTATAGCAACGCCTCTTTCTTTATAAGAAGCATCCTGACTAAGTATATAATTGGCTATTCCCTGTGTTGCCTTACGTACCACATAAATATTCATATTATTTGTGCCTGCACCGATGATACCACGAAGTCCGCCTGTACCAAATTCAAGCTCCTGATAAAAACGTTCCTTAATTTCTGCTTCATTATCCTTAATACTCTCAAGCTCTGCTTTTAGCTTGCTGTCAAGCTCAGGATAATTAATCCATTTTTCGTATTGCTTTTTGTAATCCATTGCAATTCCCCTTTTTATTCTATATTTTCTTCAAAATCATATTCAGCTTCTTCTGATTTTTCAGTATCAACATTCATAAACATTTCGTACCATTGTGCTTTAGTTATAAGCACCTCACGAGCTTTTGTGCCGTCAAACGGGCCGATAATGCCGCGTTCTTCCATCTGGTCAATCAAACGTGCTGCTCTCTGGTAGCCAACCTTTAATCGTCTCTGATACATAGCAACAGATGCTCCGCCATTATCAATAGCCATTTCAACAGCTGTCGGCAACAACTCATCAGCCTCGCCGCCACGTTCTTCTTTAGCCTGCGGACGCTCACCCGCATTTTCAATCTGTTCAATAACATCCTGATTGTATTCAGCCTCGTTCTGACCTTTAATAAAGCTTACTATCTGTTCTACCTCTTTATCAGCAACAAATGCACCCTGAACACGAAGCGGCTTTGCCGAGCCTATAGGGCTGTAAAGCATATCACCACGACCAAGAAGCTTTTCAGCACCACCCATATCAAGAATTGTTTTACTGTCAACATACGATGAAACAGCAAATGCAATTCGTGACGGAATATTCGCCTTGATTATACCTGTAATAAAAGTCGGATCGTAGCCATG
>JAZNGX010000082.1:0-9351 GCA_045576675.1 Clostridia bacterium
ACATAAAGCCCCATGAATAAAACACTCTATCTCAACATTAGAGTTTTTACAAATATATTCAATTTCATCAGCTGATAATTCACGAGCAAGAACAACTCTTTTAAAACCAAGTTTTTTGAGCAGTAACGCCCCGTCCAAATCATAAACTGTCATTTGAGTGCTGCCGTGAAGCGGTAAATCAGGTACTATTTTATGTGCAATGCGTGCAACACCAAAATCCTGAACAATAATCCCGTCAACACCAATTTCATTTAAAAATTTTAGATAATTTACAAGCTCCGGCAACTCTTTGTCATTAACAAGTGTATTAACAGTAACTAATACCTTTACACTGTTTAAATGACAATAATCAACAGCTTTGTTTAATTGTTCATTATCAAAGTTAACAGCAGATTTTCTGGCATTGAATGCTGAACCACCTAGATATACACTGTCAGCACCGCTTTCAACTGCAGCTATAAGCGTTTCAGGGCCACCTGCAGGAGATAGTAATTCGCATATACTCATATTACACGTCCTTAACAATATTGTCAATATAAGGATTAATATTTAACATATTTTTCATTTCTTTGTATTGATTTAAAGCAGCGTTGTTAACCCTATCTGTTTTTACAGCCTTAATCAAAATGTTTTTAGGCGTATTTTCTATAGGTGTAAACTCCATTATGTTAACATCATAGCCATTTATCTGCAATGCAAGACCTCGCATTGCATCTGTAACAACAGATGCAAACTTGTCCTTTAAAACACCGTATTGCAAAACTGGCTTTAATGCTTTGTTTTCAATCATATCAAACAGTTCGTGATGACAACACGGTACAGCTATAATAAGCTTTGAACCCCACTCGACTGCTTTAATGATAGCAATATCTGTTGCAATATCGCAGGCGTGAAGTGAAACGGCAATATCAATGTTGCTGCCGTCAAAATCTGCAATGTCACCACTAATAAACTCAAGACCATTATAGCCTAAATTTTCAGCTAGAATACTGCATTCTTTTATAACGTCTTCTTTTAAATCAACACCAAATATCCTGACATTGAGGTGTTTTTCTTTAACAAGGTAATGGTATAAAGAAAAAGTAAGGTAAGCTTTTCCGCAACCAAAATCGACTATACGAACCTCATTATTTAAATTTAAACTGTCAATGGAGCTGCCAACAATTTCTATGTACTTGTTTATCTGAACAAACTTATTGTATCTTGTCGGCTTTACATTGCCATCTTCTGTCATAATACCAAGCTTAACTAAAAAATCATATTTTGTTCCGTCTTTAAAATAATAGTTCTTTGCTTTGTTGTGTTGTTTTACAGCAAGCTTTTTAGTTGGCTTTGAACGTTTGATATTTACGTTTCCTTTTTTGCCTATCAGTATCTGATAATCTCCGCAATCAGTAAAAAGCGAAAGATTTTTATAACTCGGCAATATATCAGTTAAATACCGAGTAAATTCGTCATAGTTTTTATGTAATGCTTTTTTATCTTTGAAGCATTCAAACTGATATACAACATTATCACCCTTTAAAAAAGGTGATAATGTAACTTTATCAAACTCAACTGATGCATTTCTTTTGTTAGACAGAACTGCGTATATTAAATTTTCTTTTTTAAAAATTTCAAAAATCTCTCTCATTTTTTCACCACAATACATCCAGAGTATTTAAATATAGCCTCATCATTTACATATAAGTCAGAATTCCTGCAGATTATAGCTTTAGAGTTTTTTCTTTCAACAACTATTGTATTGTCATTTTCAGCATAAACTGCTATACATTCACTATTAAGCTGTTTTTTAAGATCACCTAGCTTTATATAGTAGCTATGAAGCTCTTCGTTTATATTATCCCAAGGAAAAAAACGTCTGTTAAAAGGGTCTTCAAACCCTTGCAAGCCTGCCTCATCACCATAATAAATGCACGGATTTCCAGGTAAAACATATTGCAAAAATGCCGCAAGCTTAACCTTTGCTACTGCACTATTTAATTCTTCATCATTTAGAAATCTATTTGCTTTAGATGCTTTGTCACCGTCAGAATCTGTGCAACCGAGTAGCGATATAACACGTGCAGTATCGTGTGTTGATAGGCTGTTCATAAGGCACTCAACAGTGTCCTTTGGATAGTTTTCAAGAATTGTCATAATGATGTTTGAAAACTCATATGCATTAATACGATTAGCTACAAAATCAAGTATTGCATTATTGAACGGATAGTTCATAACTGAGTCAAGCTCACTTTTTGTAAAATATTTTCTTCTTTTACCATAGCTAACCTTATTTGAGGCATCTTCCCATACTTCACCGATAACTATTGCATCGGGTTTGATATCTTTAACGCGCTGTCTTAAGAGTCTTATAAACTCATCAGGCAATTCATCTGCAACATCTAACCTGAAGCCTGATGCACCGGCATTTAACCAATGTGCAATAACACTGTCTTCATTACGGATTATAAAATCAAGATAAGATGGTGTTAACTCTTCAACGTTTGGTAAAGTTTTAAATCCCCACCACGAATCGTAGTCATCAGGATAGCTCTTAAATTTATACCATTCTCTGAATGGTGAGTTATAGTCACTTATCGCACTTTGGAAATACGTGCTGTTAATACCTGTATGCGAAAATACCCCATCAAGAATAATTCTTATTCCATATTTTATTGCTTCTTTGCATAACGAAACAAAATCGTCATAGGTGCCGAGCATTGGGTCAATTTTCATATAATCAGCAGTATCGTATCTGTGATTAGAAAACGCCTTGAAAATAGGGTTAAGATAAATGATTTCAACACCAAGCTCAGCAAGATAAGGTAATTTGCACATAATACCCCGTAAATTGCCACCAAAGAAATCATTATTAAGAACTTCGCCATTCGCATCAGGCATAAAATTTGGCACATCATTTAAATCAGAATGAACCCAGAAAGGAGCAAGCTTTTCGGTTAAATCACACTGACCATCAGCATAAAACCTGTCCGGAAAAATCTGATACATTACTTTGTTTTTAAAACAATCGGGTGTTTTGTAATCAAAAGGAATGCAGGTAAGCTGCCACAGCTCGCCTGCTTCCATATTAGTATCGCTATACCCTTCTTTGTATAAAGAAAAACTTGAACCAACTGCTTGAATTTTAAAATAGTAGAAATACAAATCTGCATTTTCTATTTTAAAATTACAACCAAAAATCTCGTATAAATCATAGCTGTCACTTTTATTAAGAATAACCTCTTTATACACACCGTTATCATTTTTCAAAACAAGTGTTACAGTAATTGTTTCAACGGTTTTGGGTATGTGTATATTAATCTCTATATTCTGATTTTCTTTAACACAACCAAAAGGTTTTTTAAATTTTAAGTCTTTGCTGTCAAATAAAATTCTCATAATTACTTAATGTGCCAGATATTATCAGCATATTGCGATACTGCACGGTCGGATGAGAATACACCTGCTTTTGCAATATTAATAAGAGACATATTACCAAACTTTGTTTTGTCTTTATAAGTTTCAGAAACAACATTCTGAATTCTTACATAATCTTCAAAATCAGCAAGTGCCATATAAGCATCTGCTGTTCCGTGACCGCCGCCGATAAGGGAATTCTTAATATCTGTAAACGCAGCACCCAACGCACCTGAATCAAGCATATCAATTACTTCCTTAAGATATTTATTACTGTTGTAATAATCCAAAGGATTGTAACCCTTTTTCCATAAATCTTCAACCTGGTCTGCAGTCATTCCAAACAGGAACATATTATCTGCACCAACCTGCTCAAAAATTTCAACATTTGCACCGTCTAAAGTACCAACAGTTACAGCACCATTAATCATTAATTTCATATTACCTGTTCCTGATGCCTCTTTACCGGCAATTGAAATCTGTTCCGAAATATCTGCCGCAGGTATTATTATTTCTGCAAGCGATACTTTGTAATCTTCAATAAATACAACCTTTAGCTTATTTTGAATTGCAGGATCTGAGTTAATCACATCAGCCACAGCATGAATCAATCTGATAATCTGCTTTGCCATAAAGTAACCGCTTGAAGCTTTTGCAGCAAAAACAAAGGTTCTTGGCGGAATATCAAGATTCGGATTTTCTTTTAATCTGTTATACATCTGAATAATCTGCAAAACATTTAAAAGCTGTCGCTTATACTCGTGCAGACGTTTAATTTGAATATCAAAAACAGAATCAGGATTTACTTTTATACCATTTGCCTGAGCAATGTAATTTGATAATCTGACCTTGTTGTTATATTTTATTTTAGCAAGGTTATCAAGAACCTCTTTATTGTCATAGAATTCAACAAGCTTTTCGAGCTTTGTTGCATCCTTTGTAAATCCGTCACCAATAAGCTCCTTCAAGTATGAAGTAAGCTCAGGATTTGCCTGACACAACCAACGTCTGTATGCAATACCATTAGTTACATTGGTAAATTTATCGGGCATAATGTTATAATAATCACGAAAAATTGACTGTATAAGAATGTCACTGTGCAGCTTAGACACACCGTTTACAGTGTGACAAGCAACAAGACAAAGATTTGCCATACGAACTTCACCATTTGCAATTACAGCCATATATTCAATTTTTGGAATATCTCCCGGATATTTGTCATTTAACAAAAGCATTAAACGTCTGTTAATTTCGCGAACAATCTGATAAATACGCGGCAACTGCTGGTTAAACAGATGCTCACTCCATCTTTCCAATGCTTCAGACATAACAGTATGGTTGGTATATGTCAAAGTATTTGTTGTTATTTTCCATGCATCATCCCAACCATATCCGTGTTCATCCATTAAAATTCTCATAAGCTCCGGAACACAAAGTGCAGGATGAGTGTCATTAATATGAATAGCTGCTTTATCAGCGAAATTGTCAAGTGTTCCATACTTTTTCATATGAGCGTTAACAACACTCTGAAGTGAAGCAGAAACAAAGAAATACTGCTGTCTTAGTCTTAGAGTTTTACCTTCAATATGCTCATCGGCAGGGTATAAAACCTTTGAAATCACTTCTGCTATTGTATTTTGCTCCAAAGCCTTAGCATAATCACCACGAGAAAATGCAGACATATCAATTCTGTTTGGTGACTTTGCACTCCATAAAACAAGCTTATTAACACCCTTACTGTTGTAGCCAGAAATATACATATCATATGGTACAGCAATTACAGAAGTATAATCACAATGCTCAGCACGATAGTTTCCGTTTTCAAAATACTCGTTAACTGTTCCGCCAAACTTAACCTCGATGCTGTCATCTTCACGGCAATTCAACCATACATCACCCATTGAAAGCCAGTCATCAGGAAATTCCATCTGCCAACCGTCAACAATCTTCTGCTTAAAAATACCAAATTCATATCTGATTGAAAATCCTGTTGCCGGAATAGCAAGTGATGCAGTTGAATCCATATAGCAAGATGCAAGTCTTCCAAGACCGCCGTTTCCAAGTCCTGCATCTGGCTCCATAGCATAAAGCTCTTCAATATTAAATCCATTTTTGTCAAGAACCTTTTTGAAGGTTTCGTTAAGTCCAAGGTTAAACAGGTTGTTTTTAAGAGATGTACCAACAAGAAACTCCATTGATAAATAATACACCTGTTTCTGACCCTTTTCACGGTATGCGTTATGATAATCAACACGCATTTTAACCAGAATATTTTTAACGGCTTTGCATAATGCCTTGTATGCCTGTTGTTTTGTTGCTTCTTTTATGGTACAACCAAAGTTTTCTACGCACTCATCATTAAGCATACGAAGTGCATTTTCCTGAGATAATTTCATTTTCCAATTCCTTTCCATTTTCAACTAAAAACAGCTTTTGTATAAATCCATATATTTTACTGCAGATTCGCTCCAGTCAAAGTTAATCTTCATAAGATTGCTTGCAGCTTTATGACGCTTATCGTAATTATAATAAAAGCTCTCAGCGCGCATTATAGCATCAAGCATATCAAACTCATTATATGTTTTGAATGTAAAGCCTCTGCCAGATAAGTCATTGATATTAAGCGGATAAACAGTGTCAACAAGACCGCCTGTTTCTCTTACAATCGGTATCGTACCGTAACGCATTGCAATAATCTGCGAAAGTCCGCAAGGCTCGCTTTTTGACGGCATCAAAAAGAAATCAGCACCTGCATAAATCTGATTAGCAAGCGTTCCATCAAATTTAATGTTAGCAGAAACCTTGTTATGATGCGCATAATCGTAATACTTAAATGTATCCTCATACTGCTTATCACCAGTACCAAGTACAACAAGCTGAACATTCATATTAACAATATTCTGCATAACCTTTTCAATTAAATCAACACCTTTGTGTGCTACAAGGCGTGATACAACAGCAAACATTGGTATGCTTTCATTAACCTCAAGTCCAAGCTGCTGCTGAAGATATTTTTTATTTTCAACCTTTTTAGATATAGTATCAGCAGAATAGTTTTCATATATACGCATATCAGTTTCCGGATTATATGTTTCTGTATTGATACCGTTTACAATACCTGAAAGCTTATATGAATTTTCCTGAATAATTTCTTCGAGTCCGTGTGCAAAAAATGCATATTTGAGCTCATGAGAATAAGTGGGTGAAACAGTGGTAAGCTTATCGCATAACACTATCGCAGACTTCATTGCATTGATACAGTTATCAAATGTTGCAGCACCACGCCAACGCTCATCAACACCTAAAACCTCTGTTAGAAATCCGTTATCAGCTTTTCCCTGATATTCAATGTTATGAATTGTATAAACAGTTTTAATATTTGAATACTCCGGAATTTCACTGTAAAACGCCTTATATAGTAATGGTATGAATCCTGTTTGCCAGTCATTGCAGTGTAATACATCAGGATAAAATTCAATGTACTGAAGTGACTCTAAGATTGCTTTTGAAAAGAAAGCAAAGCGTTCACCGTCGTCACCGTCACCATAACTGCTGTTTCTCATAAAATAATACTCATTATCAATAAAGTAATATGTTACAGGTTTCTTTTTACTTCTGCCCTTTTTCTTTTCCTGATATTTAAACAAGCCACAATACTGTGTTCTCCAAGCTAAAGACATCCAGAAGGATGTAACAAACTCAAGCTTAAATTCAGGATTGTTTTTTATAGAAGCATAGTAAGGCAAAAAAACTACGACTTCGTTATCATCGATTTTAGCCAGCTGACGTGGCAGTGCATCTGCAACATCGCCAAGGCCGCCAGTTTTAACGAATGGTGCAGCCTCGCTTGCAGCATATAATATTTTCATTTACTTATCATTCCCTTCCAAACAGGCACAAATAAGCCTGAGGTTATACCTTCTGACCTTTACCGATAATAAGTGGTGAAGCTTTAGCACCGGCAAGAACAGTTTCTTCGCTGACAGTAACATCCTTATCAGCAATAACATTTATTAGGTGAGCATTTTTCTTTATCTTTGTTCCCTGCATAATTATGCTGTTTTGAACAACTGCACCTTCTTCAATTGTTACATCTCTGAATATTACTGAATTAACGGCTTTGCCTTTTATAACGCAACCATCAGCTATTATACAGTCGTCAACTTCGCAACCCTTATCATAATATGTTGGAGCCTCATCGCGAACCTTTGTATAAATAGGTGCCTGAGGTTTGAAAATTCCTTTTTGAATTTTATCATTAATAAGGTTCAAGCTATTGCTGAAGTATGTTGCAATGCTTTTGTTTCTTAAAACGATATCTTTAAACTTATAAACATTTACGTTAAAATCACCGTGGATAAACTTTCTCTGAAGAAAATCTTTTTCAAAATGACACAAACCATGTGAAACTGATTTTTCAATAACATCAATTAAATCCTCACGTGCCATAATGTACATACCCATACCAGTGTAATCATCTTCACTAACTATAGCATTAACTGCAATATCAACTGCCTTATTTCTTACAACCTTAATAACAAGCTCATTTAAGGCATCCTTTGTGTTTTCGTAATCCTTGTTTGCAACCACCGTAATGTCTGCACCAGATTTCATGTGTGATTCTAAAACATCGTCAAAATCAATATTGCATATAACCGTAGAATCACACATCAGGACATATTCGCACTTAGAATGCTTTAAAAAGCTTAGTGCTGAATTCAAAGCTTCAAGCTTGCCTTTGTAAATACCTGTGTTCCCATGAGCAAAAGGAGGTAAAATGTATAAACCACCATTTTTTCTGTTTAAGTCCCATTCACTTCCATCACCGAAATGGTCCATAAGGGACTGATAATTATATTTTGTAATTACACCAACTTTAGTTACGTTAGAATTAACCATATTAGATAAAACAAAATCTATCTGACGGTATCTTCCGCCAAAAGGCAATGATGCAACGGTTCTTTTTTTTGTAAGGTCACCCATCTCACCATCATAGATATTAGAAAAAATAATTCCCATCATCTGCATAACATAGTCCCCCTTTCTTATAAAATTTTGCCGGATTTAACGGCATCTTTATCTTCTACTTTTCTGTCATTACCAACAACACTGATTCCTTCCCAACCGGGAGTTTCATATTTGTTTTCACCGACAGTGGCACCGGCACCTATTACACTTCTTTCGCCAATTATTGCATACTCAATGTGTGCATTCTTCCCTATAACAGCACCAGGCATTATTACACTTTTGTTAACATACGCACCTTCACTTATTATACATCCGGTAGAAATAATAGAGTCTTTAACTGTTCCGTTGATTGTACAGCCTTCAGTAATAAGTGAATTTTCAACTACAGCTTTTTTAGTTATGCGGCTTGCACACTGGGCATAGTTTCTTGCAAAAATCTTGTTTTTGCCGTCCTTTAGTTTAAGACCGCTGTTTTCATCAAGCAAGTCCATATTTGCCTGCCATAAGCTTTCAATTGTTCCAACATCTTTCCAATAGCCATCAAAGCCATAAGCAAACATTGACTTGCCATCATTTAACATATTAGGAATAATATTTTTGCCAAAATCGTTGCTTGAAGAAGGGTCTTCTTCATCAGCAATCAGATAGCTTCTTAAAACGTCCCACTTGAACACATAAACACCCATTGAAGCATTTGTGCTCTTTGGAACTTTAGGTTTCTCTTCAAATTCATAAATTCTGCCGTCTTCGTAAGTGTTCATAATACCAAAGCGCGAAGCTTCACTAAGTGGAACATCCAAAACAGCAATTGTACAGTCAGCACCCTTTTTTTCATGGTACTTTATCATACTCTTATAATCCATTTTGTAAATATGGTCACCGGATAATATAAGCACATTTTCAGGATTATATCTGTCAACAAAATGAATGTTCTGATAAATTGCATTTGCAGTTCCTTTATACCATTCTGTCTTTTTGCTACGC
>JAZNGX010000083.1:0-16120 GCA_045576675.1 Clostridia bacterium
TAGACTATTTTGAAACATAGGGAATTACAACTTAAAAGTAGTAATTTCCTATGTTATAAAAAAATGCCGTAACGGTTTTGCTCCGTTACGGCATTACTGCTTTTTAAAACAGTGTTGTCTGTTTATCCTTTATAAAGCAGCCAACAGCAGGAATGTTCTTGGTTCTGTAATATCTTAAATCCTCTGCACCAAATTCTGCGGCAGTTACAACATCTTTAAGATGTGCGGACTTTTTAAGCGTCATAACGCTTACACCCTGTGAATCACGTGTTGATTTAAGCGGAACGGCAGAAGTGTTGAAAGCAAGTGCTTTGTCTATGGTTGAAATTGCAACCAAATCAATATCCTCTTTAAAGTTTATCATTTTAACAAGCGGTGACACGCCTGAAAATGCCTTCATAAGCTTCTTTCTGTGCTGCTTTGTTTCATAATTTTTAAGGTTTACCTTTGTCATTTTTCCGTTTTCAAAGCAGAACAAAATCTGACCTTCAAAATCGGTGGTGATTGTTGCACCCACAACGTATTCTCCGTCCTCCATTTTTAAGAACGACGGCAGATATTCGCCCATAAGACTTGCCTTTGTTTCAGGCACTTCATATGTCATAACCTTGTATGCATTGCAAAGGTTTGTGAAAACAATAATTTCTGATATGTTCATTGTTTCAACCTCGTATGCAATAAAGTCGCCCTCTTTTAATTTATGAGCATTTGACATACGCAGTGAATTGGGCAAAATCTTTTTAAGATAGCCTTCATGAGTGAAAAAGATATGAACATTATAATCTTCAATCTTTTCTTCTTCAGTGAATTCCTGAATTTCTTCTGTTGATATAAGCTTTGTCTGGCGGTCCTTGCCATATTTTTTGCTTATTTCCTTAAGCTCTGTTATAATAATATCCTTTATTTTTTCTTCTGAGCCTAAAATTGCTTTTAATGCGGCAAGCTCGTCTATAAGGCTTTCAATATCATCGGTACGCTTTAAAATATACTCTCTGTTTAAGTTACGCAGCTTTATTTCTGCAACATACTCTGCCTGAACCTCGTCTATGCCGAAGCCGTCCATAAGATTAGGTACAACGTCTGCCTCGTGCTCAGTTTCACGGATAATTTTTATCGCCTTATCAATATCAAGCAATATTTTTTCAAGACCCTGCAAAAGATGCAGTCTTTCTGACTTTTTATTGATATCAAAGCTTGTTTTTCTCTTGATGCAGTCAATTCTGAATTCTGACCAGTGCTTTAATATGTCCTTAACACCAAGCACCATAGGCGAGCTGTTTATAAGTACGTTAAAGTTACAGCCGAAGGAATCCATAAGTGAGGTGGACTTATAAAGCTTTGCCATAAGCTTGTCTGGGTCTGTGCCACGCTTTAAATCAATTGTGATTTTAAGACCGCTTAAGTCAGTTTCGTCACGGATATCGGATATTTCCTTTAATTTATTAGCTTTAATAAGCTCTATGATTTTTTCGATAATAGCTTCAACTGTTGTGGTGTAAGGAATTTCTGTTATTTCAATGCAGTTGTTCTTTTTATCGTAATTATACTTTGAACGTACCTTAACACTGCCTCTGCCCGTGTTATAGATTTCTTTGATTTCGTTCTGGTTATACAAAAGCTCTCCGCCTGTTGAAAAATCAGGTGCTAAAAGATGCTTTGAAATATCGCAGTTGGGGTTTTTTAAATATGCAACGGTTGCCGCACAAACCTCTTTTAAGTTAAAGCTACAGATGTTTGAAGCCATACCAACCGCAATACCCTGATTCGAGTTAGTTAATATGCTTGGGTATTTTGCAGGAAGAAGAACAGGCTCCTTCATTGTGCCGTCATAGTTGTCAACAAAGTCTACAACCTCTTTGTCGATATCATCAAAAACCTCTTTGCATATAGCCGAAAGCTTAACCTCTGTATAACGTGATGCCGCGTAAGCCATATCTCTTGAATAAACCTTACCAAAGTTACCCTTACTGTCAACATACGGGTGCAAAAGGGCACTGTTGCCCTCGGTAAGACGTACCATTGTTTCGTAAATTGCCGCATCACCGTGAGGGTTCAGCTTCATTGTCTGACCTACAACGTTAGCGGATTTTGTACGTCCGCCGTTTAACAGCCCCATTTTGTACATAGTGTACAACAGCTTTCTGTGTGACGGTTTTAAGCCGTCAATTTCAGGGATTGCTCTGGAAATTATAACGCTCATAGCATAGGGCATATAATTTTTCTCTAAAGTTTCGGTTATATGCTGCTGTGTATGGTTCATTATTTAAAACCTACCTTATCTTAATAGTTCTGCTTTGTCTGTACGCTCCCATGGTAAATCTATGTCTGTTCTGCCGAAGTGACCATAAGCTGCAGTCTGCTTGTAAATCGGCTGTCTTAAGTTAAGTGTTTCTATTATTGCCGCAGGTCGCAAATCAAATACCTTGTTAACTCTTGCTTCAATTTCTGATACAGGGATTTTTTCTGTGCCAAATGTATCTATTCTTACGCTTAACGGCTTTGCTACGCCGATTGCATAAGCAATCTGGATTTCACATTTGTCTGCAAGGCCTGCTGCAACAACGTTTTTCGCAACATAACGTGCCGCATATGATGCACTTCTGTCAACCTTTGTCGGGTCTTTTCCTGAGAACGCACCGCCACCGTGTCTTGCATAGCCGCCGTATGTGTCAACAATAATCTTACGCCCTGTAAGACCGCTGTCGCCGTGAGGGCCGCCGATTACGAACTTACCTGTGGGGTTGATATAAATTTTTGTATCTGCATCCATAAGGCTTGCAGGGATAATTTCTTCAATAACATATTTTTTAAGGTCGGCTGCAATCGTTTCCTGCGAAACCTCCTCGCTGTGCTGTGTTGAAACAACAACTGTGTCAACACGAACAGGCTTGTCATCGTGATACTCAACAGTAACCTGTGTTTTGCCGTCGGGGCGAAGATAGTCAACGATACCCTGCTTTCTTATGTCAGTAAGTCTTTTTGCAAGCTTGTGAGCAAGGGAAATCGGCAACGGCATAAGCTCTTCCGTTTCATTGCACGCAAAGCCGAACATCATACCTTGGTCGCCTGCACCTGTATCCTTGCCGTCTGTTTCGCCAACCTTTGCTTCCAGCGATTTGTCAACACCCAAAGCAATGTCTGCAGACTGGTCATCAATTGCGGTTATTACTGCACAGGTATCACAGTCAAAGCCGTACTTTGCTCTGTCATATCCGATTTCTCTTATGGTTTCACGGGCAACCTTCTGGATATCAACATAGCAGCTTGTTGATATTTCTCCCATAACAAGCACAAGACCTGTTGTACAAGCAACCTCGCACGCAACTCTTGCCTGCGGGTCGTTCTTATAGATTTCATCAAGCACTGCGTCTGATACTGCGTCGCAGATTTTATCGGGATGCCCCTCAGTAACTGATTCTGATGTAAAAAACTTTCTTTCCATTTTCATTCACCTCATAGTAAAAATTCCAATCCGGCAACAATACCGGTAGATATAAGCGTAATTATAATTCCTGCAATCAGCACGCCAAGTCCGATTGAAGGCAATGCGTTTTTAAAACGCAAATCAAGCATTGCGGCAACAAAAGCACCCGTCCACGCACCTGTTCCCGGTAACGGAATTGCCACAAAAAGCATAAGTCCCAAAAATTCGTACTTTAAAACCTTTGATTTGTTTTTCTCAACCTTTTTATCAAGAAACGCCACAAGCTTTGAGAATATTTTCCATTTACGCATCCATTTGAATATCGGGCGTGCCAGCAAAAGTATAAACGGCACCGGAAGCATATTACCTATAACTGCCATAACAAGTGCAATTGCCGGGTTCATTCCAAGGGCAACAAACACCGGTATAGCAGCACGAAGCTCTGTAAGCGGAATCATAGATAAAAGCATAATTCCAAGCTCTTGTGGCAGCGATGTGCCGAAATCAATAATATGTTGAACCATTGCATCTCTACCTTTACATACAAATTCAAACTATATTATATAACATCTGCCGAAAAAAATCAACAAGTAAATTTAAAATGGTTTTGGAGAAAAATTCAGCGGTAAAAAATTTCGTTAAATGTATTGAAATATCAAAATTCCTGTGCTATAATGATTATGCTACATTATACACATTATAATGGGTTTGTAGTATTTTTTCTCGCCATAAGGTGTACGCTATTTAGGTAAAAGCGTACACTCTGACTAAACTTTATAGTGAAAGTATTGAGTATGGTGTAGCAACCTATTGTCAGAGCTTGTATGTTTTTCGTGCGTAGCCCTGAAATATGGGTTGCGCATTTTTTAATTTACGGAGGTTTAAATATGGATTTCAAAGAATTGGATTTCAGAGAAGAATTACTTATAAGACACATTACCGAATTTGTAAAAAACAGCATAGATACGATGAATATAGATGTTAATGAAGTGGCTTGCAACACTGCTGTAATGGCATTATCAGAAATTCAGAAGGTATTAAAGAACTACGAAACAGATGATTTTGAAAAAATAGAAGAAATTGTTTGTATCTTTGAAAAATACAACCTTAATGCAGGGGTATGTCACGATTTTTAACACAATTACCAAAAGCATAATGGAATAGCCCAAAATTGTTTTTGAAAATTTTTTTGATGGAAGAAATAACAAAATCTAATCTCAGACTTGACAGAATGGATATGCAGTGGTAAAATAAAAGCAGGTAAAGGGTTTACCGTTTTGAACGGTCAGCCTGAAAATTTGGTTAAATGTAAACCGCGTTCTTTGGCGAGAGGGCGGTTTACTTTTTTATTATTACAATTATTAACAACAGAATTGTAAGATATAATATGTAATCCATAAATCAGTATCACCTCCAATCCCGACTTATAATAGTGGATTGGCGGCTGACCGTCCCTCGATAACCCATTACCTACGCTAACATTATATCAACAAGCATAATCCTTTGTCAAGGTATCTGATACAGGTGTGTTTTTTTATGAGAAAAAGACATAATGGTAGCATAAAGGGTTGGTAAGGGAAAAAAACAAACTACTGCTGCTACAAACAATATACCACAAAACGAGTATAGCATCAAACAACAGTTATAAAAATTTACAAAAAACTATTGCAATTAATGAAAAAGTGTAATATAATAAGATTGAATTATGATATTTTGTGATTTTTATATACAAGGAGAGTGATTATTTTGAAAAAAATATTATCAGCATTAATTGCGGTGCTTATGATTTTTACAGTAAGTGCTTACGCTGCACCGAATGCGATTTATCCGGGAGAGGCAAGCGGCAACGGTGATCTTATTGTTATTCAGAATCCTCCCACAGACAAGGCGGCAACCTTCGACAAGTCTTACATTATTTCAGGTTATGGCAAGGAAGGCTCAACAGTTTATATTTACAAGTATGACGGTGAGAAGTATGTTAAAACCGATTATTCATGGACAATCGGTGCAAGCGGAATGTTCTTCAAACGCATCGAGCTTGATAAGGGCAAAAACTCACTTATCTGCTATGCAGAGGGCAGTGGCTCATCACAGTCTGTTTTTCTTGAGATAACATATTTGGGAACAGACCTTTCAAACAGAATTAACGATATAAGAATTGACCTTGGTTCTTTGAAATAATAATTTTACCGGAATGCAGTAAAGTATTCCGGTATTTTAATATCCGGGTGGTAAAAATGAAAAAAGAAACAATAAAAACTATAATATTAAGTCTGCTTATAATAAACTGCATTCAGCTTACGGCACAGATATGGCTTAATAAAAAGCTGTGGCCTGATGGCTACGATTTTTTCAGTTATGTAACAAATGTCCCCGTAATTGGTGATGTGGTGTCGTTTTTGAACAAAAATTCATCTGCCGGTCAGATTGCAGACACAACAACAATGCCTGACAAAATCGTAATCAACGGTGGCGGTGCAAGAACTGTTACCCACAGCAGTAACAATGATTTTTTTGAAATAATTGATTTTATATCGCCCTATATCGGCAAGGTTTTTTCAACTCAGGGGCAGGAGCTTACAGAGCAGGAGTGGCAGACAATGCTTCGCGGAAAATCGGTGTATGTTGAATTCGGTTTTCAGATAGATGCCCACAATCTTGCGGCAATATTCGATACAACGGCTGTTGATGCTGCACGCTTCGGCAATGCAGATACAATGATTTTATATCCTGAGTCCGTTATAAACACCACCTCGGTGTGCTTTAAAAACAAGGCATCGGGCACTATTATTAAATATTCTGTGGGCGGCGATACAGACAAGCTTGCAAAGTTTATTGAGGATAAAACAATCGGCAAAAAGCACGAGCATGCATTTGCTTTTGAGCTTCGTCTGGACGGCAATGCACAGTCTGCTGTTGAACGTAAGGTGCTTTTGGAATCAGACGTGTTGCTGACGATGGAAAGCGAGCCGCAAAGCAAGCTGATTGTTTCAAGCATATTCCGTGACGAGGACGCTGTCAGTGAAATCGGCGACAGCGTTTTAAATGCATTTGGATACAATCCCAGTCAGCTTAGAAAGACGGTTAATCAGGATGGCATAGTAAGCTACGTTGAAAACGGTGCAACTGTAAAAATATACCCTGACGGTCTTATAGAATACACTGCCGTTACGGTAAACGAGGGAATTAAAATTTCAGAAGCAAAGGCATCGTCCTCAACAATAGTAAACGAGGTATTAAATATTGCAGAAAAGGTTATTTCCAATGCAGGTATTGAGGATGAGGTTATATTAAAGCTGCGTACACCTCTTAATGAAACGGCGGTTGCATCATACAGTGCAGGCTTTGACCGTTATTACAACGGCTTGCCTGTTATGACAGACGGCGGCAACACGCTTTCGGCTCAGTTTGAAAACGGTTATATAACACGTTTTAAAATCAGGCTTAACAATTTGTCACTTTCAGAAGCAAAGGCAACTCCGCCAACAGTTATAAATACCATTGACAAGCTTTTTGAAAAAATCAACAGTGACAATCAAGTGCTTATTGACAATATTTACAGATGCTATTTTGTAAACGGCGAGGGTGAGTACGCTGTAAGATGGTGCATTAAGCACGATGGTGAGATTACAGTTCCGTAGGAGGACAAATTATGGAATGGAGCAGAGTTAAATCAATTTTAATATGCGTGTTTGTCGTGGTAAATCTGATACTTTTAAAGGTTTATATTGACGGCAATACCTCGCAGATTATTGTGGATGAAGCAACACTTAAAAGCACTGCTATGGTGCTTTCGGGCAAAAACATATCTGTTGATGCAAAAATCATACCGGACAAGGCTTCGGATGTTTCTATATTCAACATTACAAACAAATACAAAAGTGTAAGCGACCATGCTGCCGCTTTATATGAAAATGCCAGAATCGAAGGGCTTGATTATTTCAATCCCGAAAGCAGCTCTGTAAGCGGTGATGTTCTGACATACAAGGGCAAGGCACAGCCACTTAAAAACGTTAAAAAAGAGCTTAAAAAAATCGGTGCGTTAAGCTCGTATAATTACAGATGCACGCAAACAGACAATTCTCTTTTATACAATGTTTTGTATGACGGCCTTTGCGTTAACGACACATATCTTAAGGTGACGGTTGAAGGCGACTTAATGGTTATAACGTTAAGCAACTGGCTTGCAGACAGTTATAAAAACACGGGCTTTTCGTCGGTTCGTACTGCACCTGAGGCACTTATAAGCTTTTCAAATGCAGTAAGCTTTGATACACCTTTTGAAATTGTTTCGGTAACTCAAGGCTACCTTGCAGGTACAAGGCGTGGGGAAATACAAACCTCAACGGCGGCACCTGTATGGAAAATAACAGGTAAAAACGGTGCTAACTACTATGTTGATATGAGAAACGGAGATTTTCTTACAAATGACTAAGCAGGATATTCTTAACTTCGCAAAAGAAGCAGGGGCAGACAAGTGCGGCTTTGCACCTGTCAGAATATATGACGAGCTTTATCCGCGTCTTGAAAAACGCGGATTTGTTCCTTTTACACGTTCAAACCTTGAAATGCGTGTGAATCCATATCTGCACCTAAAATCGGTCAAGTCAATTATTGTTTGCCTTTTTAAGTATCGTGACGGTGAGGATAAAACAGTGGCACGCTATGCACGCGGCGGTGATTATCATCCGTATATTAAGGAACGCCTGCGTGAAATATGCAATAAAATGGGTGAACAAAACAAATATCGTCTGCTTGTTGATACAGGCGGCTTGTGTGACAGGTATCTTGCGTATCTTGCAGGGCTTGGGTATTATGGAAACAACAATCTTTTGTATTCTGACGGTCTTGGAAGCTATTTTAATATCGGGTCGATTTTAACAGACGTGTATTTTGAGCCTGATGCACCTATAGATAAAAAATGCCTCGACTGCGGCTTGTGCATAGAAAAGTGTGTGGGCGGTGCGTTGGGCAGAGATTTTTCATTTGATGTTACAAAATGTGCGTCATATCTGACGCAGAAGAAGGAAGAGCTGAACAGTGATGAGCAGGCAATTGCAGCAAAGGGCGGGTACACTCTTGGCTGCGACGTTTGTGCTGATGTTTGTCCGCTTAATAAAATGAGGGTTTGATTTTATGAAGAAAAATGAGCAATACATTATTGATATAACAGGAACAGGTGCCGAGGGTGAGGGTGTCGGCAGAATTGACAATATGGCTGTTTTTGTGCCTTATGCACTTCTGGGTGAAAGGGTTTTGGTGCATATCGTAAAGGTGCTTAAAAACTATGCGTTTGCTAAGCTTTTAGAGGTAATAGAGCCGTCACCTCACAGAATTCAGCCACTATGCCCTGTGTTTAAGCAGTGTGGCGGATGCAGTATGCAGCATGCTGATTATGAGTACGAGCTTGAGTTTAAAACCAACAAGGTAAGGGATTGCTTAAAGCGTATCGGCGGAATTGATGCAAGTGTTTTGCCCTGTGTCGGCTCGCCTGAAATGTACGGCTACAGAAACAAGGGGCAATTTGCTGTTTCAAAGGACGGAATAGGTTTCTATTCACCACGCAGTCACCGACTTGTGGACGGCAAAAACTGCCTTATACAAAACAAGATTGCACCTGATATAATAGAGGCTGTGAAGAATTATATGGATATTTGCAACGTTATGCCTTATGACGAAGAAACGCATACTGGCAAAATTCGCAATGTGTTTATAAGAACTGTAAGCGGTGGTGTAATGGTGTGTGTTGTGAGCCGCGAGAAAAAGCTGCCTGATACTGATTTGCTTGTGAAGCTGCTTTGTGATGCAGGTGCAACAGATGTGATTCTTAACATAAATTCAAAAAGAACAAATGTTGCTATGGGTGACGAAAACATAGTACTTTACGGCAAAGATTTTGTTACAGATGAAATAGACGGAATAAGCTTTGAGATTTCTCCGTTGTCTTTTTATCAGATAAATTCAAAGCAGACAAAAAATTTATATGAATGTGCAGTGTCGCTTGCAGAGCTTGACAAGTCAAAAACTGTTTTTGACTTGTATTGCGGCATAGGCACCATAAGCCTTTATGCTGCACGAAAAGCAGGCAGAGTTTTGGGTGTGGAAATAGTTCCGCAGGCAATTGAAAATGCAAAACGCAATGCAAATCTTAACGATATAGACAATGCAGAATTTTTCTGCGGCAAGGCAGAAGAGGTAACAAAAGCATTAGGTAAAGCAGATGTCGTTATAGTTGACCCTCCACGAAAGGGATGCGACGAAAAGCTTCTCAATACCATAAAAAATATCAGCCCCGAAAAGGTTGTGTATGTTTCGTGCAATCCTGCAACTCTTGCACGCGATTTGAAAATACTTGAGCAATACGGATATCAGATAACTTTTGTTCAGCCCTTTGATATGTTCCCTAGGACTTTTCATTGCGAAACTGTCTGTGCTTTGCAAAGACAGTCTTCGCAGTGATATATACTGATGACTCTATACAATAAATAAAACTCCCGATGTGTCGGGAGTTTTATTTATTACGACAGTTCAAACATACCTGTATAAAGCTGATAATATTTTCCCTGCTGGGCGATAAGCTCATCGTGGTCGCCGCGTTCAATGATTTTGCCGTGTTCAAGCACCATAATGGCGTGTGAATTTCTTACAGTAGACAGACGGTGGGCAATAACAAACACTGTTCTGCCAGACATAAGGCTATCCATACCCTTTTCAATAAGGCGTTCAGTACGTGTATCAATACTGCTTGTTGCCTCGTCAAGAATAAGCACCGGCGGGTCGGCAACTGCAGCTCTTGCAATTGCAAGAAGCTGACGTTGTCCCTGACTTAAATTAAGACCGTCACCTGTGATTACAGTATCATAACCATCGGCAAGCAGGCGTATAAAGGAATCGGCATTTGCAAGCTTTGCCGCATTTATAACTTCTTCGTCTGTAGCATCAAGCTTTCCGTAACGGATATTATCCATAACTGTTCCTGTAAACAAATGAGTATCCTGCAGAACAATGGACTGCGAACGGCGTAAATCAGCCTTTTTGATTTTATTTATATTAATATCATCATATCTTATCTTGCCGTCCGGCACATCGTAAAATCTGTTTATAAGATTTGTAATTGTAGTTTTTCCTGCACCGGTTGAGCCGACAAAGGCAATTCTCTGACCGGGGTTGGCATAAAGAGAAATCCCACGCAAAACAATTTTGTTTTCTTCATATCCAAAAACAACGTCATCAAATGTAACCTTGCCCTTTACCTCGGTATAGGTGATTGTTCCGTCCTTATGCGGATGCTTCCACGCCCATATGCCTGTACGCTCCGCACATTCACAAAGCTTGCCGTCATTATCATACTTTGCATTAACCAAAGTAACATAGCCGTTATCCTGCTCGGGCTGTTCGTTTAACACCTCAAAAATTCTCTCGGCACCTGCAAGTGCGTGCAGAATTGAGTTAAACTGCTGTGAAATCTGCGTTATCGGCTGAGAAAACGAACGTGTGTATTGCAGAAATGCCGCAAGTGAGCCTATATCAAAGCCGGTGGTTATAGAAAGCAATGCACCTGCCATAGCAGTGATTGCATAATGTGCATATGAAAGGTTACCCATAATAGGCATAATTACGTTTGCAAAGGCGTTTGCGCCATAAGCCGCATTGCGTAAATTTTCGTTCAACACATCAAAATCTGCTTTTGACTTTCTTTCGTGACAAAAGGCTTTTACGACCTTTTGACCCTCAATCATTTCTTCAATATATCCGTTTAATGCACCGATGGCTTTCTGCTGCTTTCCAAAAAACACTCCGCTTTTTCCGCCAACAGTTTTGATTATAAAAAGTATCAGCACAAGCATTGCAATAACTATCACTGTAAGCACAGGATTTAAAAAAAGCATTGCAAAGAATACGCCTGTAACGGTAAGTGTTGATGAAATAAGCTGAACAAACGTGTTTGAAAGCATCTCACGGATTGCATCAATATCGTTGGTGAAACGGCTCATAAGCTCGCCGTGAACGTGTGTATCAAAATATTTAATTGGCAGCTTTTGCAAATGAGTAAAAAGCTCGTTTCTTATTTTAAACAGTGTGCCAGTTGACACCTTAAGCATAATGCGTGAATAGGTATAAGATGCCATAGCGCCGACAAGGTAAACTGCCATCATTACGGATACGCCTCTTATAAGTCCTGACAAATCAGGGTTTTGCTGACCGATAAATGGCACAACGTAATTGTTTATAAGGGGCTTTAAGAAAAATGTACCTGCAATTGAAGCCGCTGCACTTATAAGCACAAGCACCACAACCAAAGCCAGATGAAGCTTATATTCCTTCATATAATTAATTATGCTGACTACAGTTTTTTTGGTGTCCTTTGGTTTCCGCACAGGGCGCATATTATTACGCGGTGGCATTTTCATCAACTCCCTTCTGCTGTGACTCATATACCTCCTGATATATTTTATTGGTTTTTAATAGCTCTTCGTGGGTGCCTGTTGCATCTATTCTACCATTATCCATAACTATTATTTTATCTGCATCAATAACTGACGAAATACGCTGAGCAATTATAATTGTTGTGGTATCGCAAAGGGTTGTTTTAAGAGCTGTTCGTATTTTTTTATCTGTCGCTGTATCAACGGCAGAGGTGCTGTCATCAAGAATTATTATTTTCGGCTTTTTAAGCAATGCTCTGGCGATGCAAAGTCTTTGTTTCTGTCCGCCTGAAAGGTTAACGCCGCCCTGACCGAGAACTGTGTCATAACCATCGGGGAACGAAGTTATAAAGTCGTGTGCCTGAGCAGAAATACAGGCGGTTTCAATCTGCTCATCTGTTGCATCAAGGCTGCCCCAACGCAAGTTTTCGCGGATTGTGCCTGAGAACAACACATTGTTTTGCAGCACCATAGAAACGTTTTGCCTTAAGCTTTCAAGCTTATAGTCCTTAACATTAATGCCGCTTACCAGTATTTCGCCTTCTGTTGCATCATAAAGGCGTGGAATAAGCTGAACAAGTGAAGATTTAGAAGAGCCTGTTCCGCCAAGGATACCAACCGTTTCGCCTGAATTGATTTTTAAGCATATATCTTTAAGCACCGGCTTGTTTTTGATATATTCAAACGATACATTTTTAAATTCGATATCGCCGTTTTCAACCTGAGCATCACCTGCATTACTGTCATCAATATCAGGAACTTCGTCAAAAACCTCAATGATACGCTGTATAGAAGCTCTTGAAAGCACCAGGTTTATAAAAAACATCGAAATCATCATAAGCGACATAAGTATCTGTGAAACGTAACTTATAAAGCTCATAAGCTGACCAGTCAGCATTGTGCCGCCGATTACCATATTGCCGCCAAACCAAAATATAGATATCATACAGGCATACATCGTAAGCTGCATTATCGGACCGTTACATATAAGAACCTTTTCAGCTTTAACCTGTGCGTTACGTACAGCGTCTGCTGCATCACGGAACTTCTGCGTTTCGTGATTTTCACGCACAAAGGCCTTTACAACACGTATGCCAATAAGGTTTTCCTGAATTATTGCGTTTAGTTTATCATATTTTTTCAGCATTCTGCCAAAGCGTGGATAAGCCATAACTGCGATTACTGCAAGGGCTGTACCCAAAAACGGCAGTGCAACAAGAAAGGTTGTTGTAAGCTGAGCGTTTATTGACCGTGCCATAACAATTGCACAAACCAGCATAAAAGGCGACCTTGCCATCATTCTGATTGACATCATAAAGGCAACCTGCAGGTTTGTAACGTCGGTAGTAAGACGTGTTATAAGTGACGACGTGCTGAACTTATCTACATTTCTGAACGAAAAGTCCTGAATTTTATAAAAAAGCTTCTGGCGGATGCCCTTTGCAAAGCCTGTTGCAGCACGTGAAGCGGTAAATGCCGCACCTGCACCTGTTATCAGTGCAAACAGTGCCATTAGTATCATAGTAAGTCCCTTTTGCACTATGTATGTCATATCACCGTTTTTCCCCATAGGTATTCCTATATCAATTATTTCTGACATAAGAAACGGAATTCTTACTTCCATTATAACCTCGCATATTACAAGCAAGGGTGTAAGTATGGCAAAAATTTTGTATTTGCCGATACATGGTATCAGTTTTTTTATCATCAGCTCTTCCTCCCCATAATAATATTGTATAATTTTGATTTTTTATTGTCAATAATTGTTACAAATTATTAAAAAAGAATTGAAAAAGAGTGGGCGTTGTGATAGAATAATTTCGTCTACGATGGTTATATAGCTGAAATTTAAACTATACAGTCTTTATATGCGGTGCACAGCACCGCAGCGATATGAATTCTTGCGAATTCTCGATATGTGCTTCGCACTCGATATGCCTGACGGCTCGATATGTTGCCGACGCAACGAGAATTCATATCATATCGAGTTTGACCGAAGGGAAAACATATCGATTTTACGAAGTGAAAATATCGAGCAAACTTTAGTTTGCATATCGACAAAAATTTTGTCCCTGACTTGACAAAATCATATAAAGATTGTCGAAAAAAGTCGAAACGAAGAAAGGCGAAACTGTTATGGATGGAGTACAAAAACTTGTAAAAAACGAACTGAAAGAACCATTAAAAAAACTTGGGTTTAAAACCAGAAAATTCAATTTTTACAGACAAGTTAATGGTGTTGTTCAAGGCTTTAAAATATATGCATACGGACATTATACAATCAGATATAATATGTTTCCTCTTATTTATGGTAGGGAATATGACAATTATGTTTTTGAGGGGAATGAAATTGCAGCGTTGACAAATCCGGAAAGAGAAACATTTTTAAATGTTATTCCTTGGGGTGAAAATATTACAGAAGAAGATATGGTTAATGCGTGGGTTAACAGATATGAAAAATATAAAGATTTTGCTAAACAGTTGATAGATGAAACATATCAGTATTTACTACCTTTATTTGATAAATATAGTTTGCCTGAAAAACATTTAGATAATGGTAGTTGGAAAAGATATAATCCTTTTCTTTATTCAGAGAGAACTGAATGGTGTTTGCAAGCTCGTAATTTTGATTTGGCTTATTTGAATTTAGAAAAAGCAATAGTAGAAGAAAAAAATTATGCTAATACATATCCAATGGAAAGAATGTTACTATATAAGAGTTACTTTGACAGAAATGATATGAGTGGACTAGAAGAATACATTAGAGAAAAAGAGATGATAACATTAAAATCATTTGGATTAAAATGATTTTTTGTCTTAACTTAACACGAACTTCTCATTAAAAACTTTGGCATCAAGATTATATAGTCTTTATAGGGATGTTGTGTCGAATTATGTTGGAAAAAGAGAACAAATATGCAAATGTATTAATATACCAAAAAATGTGTGTATATTGTTATGATAATGCACATACAGTATATTGACACATTATCTCTAACGTGCTATAATAGATAAGGGAGGATGATAATATGGCAATTACAAATATTACTATGCGTATAGATGAAGAATTGAAGTCTCAGTTGCAGGAATTAGTTTCAAATCTGGGTATGGATATGACAACTTTTTTTACATTATCTGCTAAGCAGGCTATAAGAGAACAGGGAATACCATTTGATATATCAATGCGTATTCCAAATAAAGATACGATTGAAGCAATAGAAGAAGTGAAAGCAATGAAGAAAGATCCTTCACTTGGAAAAACATATACAAATGTTGATGATATGATGAAGGAGTTACTAAATTAATGTATTCGATTAGACCTACCACAAAGTTTCAGAGGGATTTAAAGCGAATTCAAAAAAGAGGATATAATATTTCTCTTCTTACAGAAGTAATTAAAAAGTTAGCAAATGGAGAACAACTTCCGGAAAAGAATAAGGATCATAATTTGCTGGGTGAATATGCCGGATGTCGGGAATGTCATATCACGCCTGATTGGTTATTGATATATGAGATTACGGACGATGAATTAATATTATATCTCACACGTACAGGAACACATAGTGATTTGTTTTAACAAAAACCGATGCGGATTTCTTCCTGCATCGGTTAAAAAATTTTGTCCCTAACTTGACAAAATCATAGTAAGAGTTATCAGAAATATAACAAGGTCTATTGAGGCACTTTTGGTTTTGTTTGAAAAGCAAAGATTAGGTGACAGATTGGCAAAAACAAAGGTTGTGAACAATTATCTTTTATTTTAACTTAATGACAAGTTTGCGAGTGCAATAGCTTGCATTCTAAGCTTATATAATTAACTTAATGGAGGGAATCAAAAAAATGGAACCAAAACAGGAACGCATAAAAGCGTTTCAGATAGGCGTAGTTTGTATTTTTTCATATCTTGCAAGCTATTATATGCGAAATATATTGGGTATATCAACGCCCGGAATGCTTGAAACAGGATTGTTTACAAAAGAAATTGTCGGAACGCTTTCGTCTGTTTATTTTCTGGCATATGCTATAGGTCAGTTAATTAACGGAGTGATTGGTGACAGAGTTAAATCAAAAAATATGGTGGCGTGCGGATTAAGCATATGCGGAATTGCATCAATAACCTTTGCTTATACACAAAGCTTTTATATTCAACTTCACCTGTTGATAAGAAACTTGCATTCATCCCTCCACCAAAAGATAATGGTTTCATAACTTCAAGCAATTCTTCTTTCCCATATAACACACCAACACCAGTAGGCCCTAACATCTTATG
>JAZNGX010000084.1:0-12638 GCA_045576675.1 Clostridia bacterium
TAGATTTGGAAAGATAGAATTTGGAGGTTTTTAAAATGGGTTTATATGAAGAATTAGAACAGAGAGGTTTGCTTGCTCAATGCACAAACACCGATAAAGTTCGTGAAATGCTAAATAATGATAAGGTTACATTTTATATAGGTTTTGACCCGACCGCAGACAGTCTGCACGTTGGTCATTTTCTGCAAATGGTTGTTATGGCTCATATGCAAAAAGCAGGTCATCATCCAATTGCCTTGTTTGGTGGTGGTACTGCAATGGTTGGTGATCCATCAGGCAGAACTGATATGCGTTCTATGATGACGGTTGAAACGATTCAGCATAATGTTGATTGCTTTGTTAAACAGTTTGGCAGATTTATTGATTTTTCTGATAATAAAGCTACAATGGTTAACAATGCAGATTGGCTTTTAAATCTTAACTATGTTGAGTTTTTGCGTGACGTTGGTGTGCATTTTTCAGTAAACAGAATGCTTACTGCCGAGTGCTTTAAGAGCCGTCTTGAAAGAGGCTTGTCTTTCCTTGAATTTAACTATATGTTAATGCAAAGCTATGACTTTTTAATGCTTAATAAGAAACATAACTGTGTGCTTGAGCTTGGCGGTGACGATCAGTGGTCAAACATTCTTGGCGGTATTGATTTAGTTCGCCGTACTGAGGGCAAAGAGGTTTATGGTATGACATTTACTTTGCTTACAACTAGTGCAGGCATAAAAATGGGTAAAACTCAAAAGGGTGCTGTTTGGCTTGACCCTGAAAAAACAACTCCATTTGAATTCTATCAGTATTGGCGTAACATTGATGACGCTGATGTTATCAGAGTTATGAAGATGCTTACATTTATTCCGCTTGAGCAGATTGCTGAGTACGAAAAAGCCGAGGGCAGTGAATTAAATGAAGTAAAGAAAATTCTTGCTTATGAGCTTACAAAAATGGTACATGGTGATGATAAAGCTAACGAAGCAAAGGCTGCAGCTGATGCTTTGTTTGGTGGTAGCGGTGATAATGAAAATATGCCGTCTACAGAAATCAGTAAAGCTGAATTTGCTGATGGAATGGGCGTTTTAGATATAATGGTTGCAGCAAAGCTTGCTCCTTCAAAGGGTGAAGCAAGAAGACTTGTTCAGCAGGGCGGTGTTTCTGTTGACGGAAACAAGGTTACTGATGTAAATATGGTACTTACAGCTGCAGACTTTAATGACGGTCAGATTATTATTAAAAAAGGTAAAAAGGTATTCCACAAAATAGTTATCGGTGATTAATTATGCGGATTATAAACAAGCTATCCGAAAGTGTTAAAGAACTTAACAGCACAAAAAACCTTGTTATACTGGGCTTACTTGTTGCAATTTATGTGGTAATGGGATATTTTACATTTTATCTGTTACCAACTTTACGTGTTACGTTCACGTATATACCGCTTGTACTCGCAGGTGCTATGTTTGGCCCTGTTTGTGGTGGCTTTGTCGGTGCAATAGGAGATGTTTTAGGATATATTACAAGTCAGTTTGGTGCAGGAGCATATAACGCAGGCTTTACTGTTAACGCTTTTGTTACAGGTTTTGTGTATGGTGTCTTTTTGTACAGAAGTGATTTTGGCCTATTAAGAATTATCGGTGCAAAGCTGACAGTTGCTTTGATTGTTGAACTCTTATTAACGCCAATATGGTTGTCTGTGCTATACGGAGATGCTTACTTGGTTTTGTTAATTGACAGAATTTGGAAAACACTTGTTTTTATTCCCATTGAAGTTATCATAATTAATTTTGTGGTTAAAAAGATATATAGATATGTTTCAATTAAAAACGGAGGGATAAAATGAGTGTAATGGAATTTATTACACTGTTTAGTGGAATTGCAATGTTCCTGTTTGGTATGAATATAATGGGAGATGGTTTGCAAAAAGCTGCAGGTGACAGATTTCACAGTATAATCGATAAATTTACAGGTAATGTATTTAAAGGCGTTTTTCTTGGTGCGGCAGTTACTGCTTTAGTACAAAGCAGTTCTGCTACAACCGTAATGCTCGTCGGCTTTGTTAATGCAGGGCTTATGACACTAAAACAGGCTGTTGGTGTAATTATGGGTGCCAACATTGGTACTACAGTTACTGCATGGATAGTATCTCTTAGTGAACTAAGCACAGGCTCGAGTGCCTGGATGGTTATTTTAAAGCCTAAGACGTTTGCACCAATCATTTTTGTTGCAGGCGTTGTTATTTCTATGTTCTTTGTTAAAAAGAACACTAAAAGGCTTTCTGCTGTTGCAGACATTTGTATTGGCTTTGGATTGCTCTTTATAGGTATGACATCTATGGAAGCATCAGTTGCCACATTGCAGGAAATGCCTTTAATGCAAAAAGCGTTTACAACTTTTTCTAATCCAGTGATTGGTGTTATTGTTGGTGCTGTTGTAACAGCTATAATTCAAAGCAGTAGTGCTTCTGTTGGTATACTTCAGGCTGCTGCTGCAACAGGTCTTGTAACATTTTCTTCGGCAATACCGATTATAATGGGTCAGAACATCGGTACTTGTATTACAGCTATTCTTTCATCAATAGGAACAAGTAAAAATGCAAAGAAAGCTTCTGCAATACACCTTATGTTTAATCTGATTGGTACTGTTGTGTTTATGGTGTTGGTTTATGCCTTAAAGGCATTGATAGTTATACCTTTCTGGGAAAATTCAGTTGGTATGGCAGATATTGCTACAATTCATACATTATTTAATATTGCAAATACTTGTTTGTTACTTCCATTCTCTAACTTGCTTGTTAAGCTTGCTGATTTTGTAATTCGCGGTGATGACAGCACAAAGGTGGCTAAGCATCTTGATGAGAGATTCCTTAACTCACCATCTGTCGCATTGTCACTTACTTTAAAGGAAGTTGCTGCAATGGGTGACTATGCACGTAAGAATGTTATGCTTACTTCTGAGCTTTTAACTAAAAACGATTCAGATATTTATTCTAAAATTGAAGAAACTGAAAACGTTGTTGATTCACTTGAGTTTGAAATTACAGAATATTTGTCACAGGTTCTTACTTGCGAATTGACTGATGAACAAAATAGTATGGCAACAGGTCTTTTCCACGTCGTTAATGACATTGAGCGTATTTCTGACCATGCTATCAACGTTGCTGATATTATTAATGATAACAAGAAGAAAAGTATTACTTTTTCTGATGTTGCTCTGGAAGAGCTTGCTAAAATTTATGAGGTTCTTGATAAAATCCTTGAAACTACAGTTGATTCTTATAGTATGGATGACATTAATGATGCACTTAAGGTTGAACCGCTTGAAGAGGTTATTGATGAGCTTATAGAGAAATTAAGAATGCGTCATATGGAACGACTTAATCAACGTGAATGCAATGTTCACGCTGGAATTCAGTTCCTTGATTTAATGACTAATTTTGAACGTATTTCTGACCATTGTTCAAATATTGGTATGTACGTAGTTGGTCAGCACGCACGAATCAATCCTCACGTGTATGCCAAACAGATGCATAACAGTACTGATGAAAACTATCGTGCTTATTTTGAAAAATATCTTAACAAATACGATGTATAGAGGTTTTTGAGTTGAATAGTAAAGCTATAAAAACATTGGAATTTAATAAGATACAAAAGATGCTTCGTGAAGAAGCATCTTTTGATATGAGCAAACAGCTCGTTGATGACATAACCCCATCTTCAGATTATGATGAGGTTAATTTGTTGTGCAAAGAGCTTTCTTGTGCTATGGATTGCATTTATAAAAAAGGTAATATAAAAACCAACGGCTTAAAAGAGCTTTCTATGCCACTAAAAAGAATTGAAAAAGGTGGTGTTCTGAACATTTCAGAGCTTTTAAGTGTTGGTAATGCTTTGAGAATTGCAAGAAATCTTTCTCATTATTTTGATGAAGAAAATGTGTTAAGTAAGTATTATTCGCAGATTTCGTATGATAAGTCAATAGAAAATCATATATTTGATTCAATAGAATCAGAAGATGCTATTGCAGATTCTGCTTCTTCTGAGCTTGCTTCAATAAGAAGAAGAATTATTGATACTCATTCAAAAATCAGGGAGCATCTTAATACCTTGATTCACAGCAGTAAGTATCAGAAATATCTTCAGGAAGCGATTGTCACTATCAGGGACGGAAGGTACGTTGTTCCTGTAAAATCGGAGCATAAAGGTGATGTGCCAGGAATAGTTCACGATATGTCATCAACAGGTTCAACACTATTTATTGAGCCAAATGCTGTTGTTAATGAAAACAACAAATTAAAGGAGCTTGCAGTTCAGGAAAAGAATGAAATTGAAAAAATTCTTGCTGCATTGACTGCTGAAGTCGGCACTGTAATTCATATGCTATTTGTTAATCAACGTAATATAACCGCAATTGATTTTATTTTTGCAAAAGCTAAGCTTGCAATAAAAATGCGTGCAGTTGTGCCTGTTATTAATAATGAGAAGAAAATTATTATCAATAATGGCAGACATCCTTTGATTGATGATGATAAGGTTGTGCCGATTTCTGTAAGACTTGGGGATGATTTCAAAACACTTGTAATAACAGGTCCTAATACAGGCGGCAAAACTGTTACGCTTAAAACTATAGGCTTATTTAGTGTTATGGCGGCTTGTGGTATGGGTATTCCTGCAACAGATGGCACAAGTCTTTGCGTATTTGAAAACATCTTTGCAGATATTGGTGATGAGCAAAGCATTGAACAGAATCTAAGTACCTTTTCGTCACATATGGCGAATATTGTAAGTATTTTAGAGGAAGCAACACCAGATTCACTTGTTCTTTTTGACGAGCTTGGTGCAGGCACCGACCCTACTGAAGGGGCGGCACTTGCAGTTTCTATTCTAAAGTATACAAAGGATATGGGTATGCTTACCGCAGCAACAACTCATTACAGTGAAATCAAGATGTATGCGCTTACTACCGATGGAGTCGAAAACGCAAGCTGTGAGTTTGATGTTAATTCACTTCGTCCAACGTACAGATTACTTATTGGTGTTCCGGGAAAGAGTAATGCATTTGCTATTTGTAAACGTTTGGGTTTACCTGAGTTTATAATAAATAATGCTTCAAAACAGCTTACTGAAGAAAACATCAGATTTGAAGATGTGATTTCTGATTTAGAGGAAAATCGTAAAAAAGCAGAAGAAGAGCATATGCTTGCTGCTAAATATAAGCAAGAGGCTGAGGCGTTAAGAAAAGAAATCGAGAACGAAAAGCTTCGCCTTGCAAACACACGCAAGAATTTAACTGAGAATGCAAACAAAGAAGCAAAACGAATTCTTGAAAATGCTAAACGTGATGCAGACGAGCTTATCCGTGATATTCGACGTACACGTAAAGAAAAAAGCGAGCAGGATGCAAATCGAGCTATGAATGAAGCTATGCGTGAGATTAATGAAAAAATCAAAAAGCGTGAAAAGAGCAACATTTTAAAGCAGAAGATAAATACTGAAATACCAAAAAATCTTATTGCAGGTAATACAGTTGAGCTTTTGGATATAGGTCAAACAGGTACGGTTGTATCCCCTCCCAAGGCTGACGGCAGTGTTGTTGTTCAGGCGGGTATAATGAAAATACAAACAAACATAACTAATTTAAGAGTAATTAAGCAGGCACCTAAGGAAATTGTTTCAACCGGTAAACGAGGCGGTTTAAAAACACAATCAGTAAAAAGTGAGGTTGATTTACGTGGCCTTATGCTTGAGGATGCACTTTTTGTTACTGACAAATACCTTGATGATGCGTTTTTTGCCGGTCTGAATCTGGTTACTGTTATACACGGTAAAGGAACCGGTGTGTTAAGAAAAGGTGTTCATGATATGTTAAGACGGCATCCGCACGTTAAATCCTTCAGGCTAGGCACCTTCGGCGAGGGCGAAGCAGGTGTAACTGTAGTTGAACTTAAAAGGTAGTGTATATATGTTATTTAAATCTAAATTCTTTAATGAACTTACAACAACGGAGTTGTATGAGATTTTAAAAGCACGCTGTGCAGTTTTTTTGTTAGAACAAAACATAGTTTGTCAGGACCTTGATGACATTGATTATAACAGTTTGCATTGCTTTTTTGAGCAGGATAACAAAGTTATTGCATATTTAAGGGCTTTTAAGGCTGATGATGATACCGTTAAAATAGGCCGTGTGCTTACATTAAATCACGGACAAGGTCTTGGTAGAAAGATTATGGAGCTTTCTATTAATGCAATTAATAAAAAGTTTTGTTATAAAAGGCTTAGCCTTAATGCTCAAAAGTATGCATCGGGTTTTTACGAAAAGCTTGGTTTTACGGTAGTTTCAGATTATTTTTTAGAAGAGGGTATAGTTCACGTTACTATGGATTTTATTAAATAAAAAAATTTTGAAATTTTATGGAACTTTTTATTATACTGCTTCGTCATAGTAGTGTAATTAAAATTAATAAATATTTTTGGAGGTACAAAAAATGAAAAAATTACATAAGGTATCAGCTCTTTTACTAGGAGCAACAATGACAATGTCACTTTCAGCGTTTGCTGATGAGGATGTTATGTTAATAGCACAGCCTGAAAACGATGTAGAAGCTGGCGTTGTTGAAACATTAACAGAAAGCTTTGTTCTTACAACAGGTACAATTGATGAATTAAGCGAAGAATCAAACTTCGTATCAATCAAAACTGAAGATGGTATATACGAGGCGTTGGTTGCAAACGTTGGTCCTCAGACATCATACTTTAAAGCAGATGGCACACCAATCGGTTATGCAGACTTAAAGGTTGGGGATTCTATCGCTGTTTATCATTCACAGATGGTTACAATGAGTATTCCTGCTCAGTCTCCTGCTTACGCAGTAATCGTTACTGAAGAAGGTGCTGTAACACCTAAGTATATGGAAATTGGTGAAGTTACAGAAAACGAAGATGGAACATATACAGTTTCAAGTGTTGATGGAATGTATGAGATTACTTTAACAGAAGAAACTGAGGTTACACCATACAGAACAAGAAACATTGTTATGGCTCAGGATTTAAAAGCAGGTGACGAAATTGCTGTTTGGTATGATGTTGCAACATTAAGCATTCCTGAAAGAGCTACAGCTAGCAAGGTTATGCTTGTTACTCCTGCAAATGCTTTTCTTGAAGCAATTGAGTTTGAATTAGTTGATGTTGAAGGTGTTAGTATGGTTCCGTTAAGAGCAGCAGCAACACAATATGGCGCCGTAGTTGACTGGGAAACAGACACAAATACTGCAATCGTTACTATGGATGATAAAACAATCAGATTCCCGATTGACAGCACAACTCTTAAAATCAATGATGAAGATTTTGAAGTAGCTAACTGCCCTGTACTTTATGACGACAAAACAATGGTAGAATTAGATTTGTTCCAGAATCTATTTGAAACAACAGTATTATATTAATATAGACAAAAAATAACGGAGTTTTACTCCGTTACAGACTGTCGAAAAAGTCGGTTAACCGCAAGCATTTTTAATATTTTTATATTTGTGTGGTGTGACATATTCTGTACACTACCCAAGTAATATACAAAAAACAATTAGCATCAAAAACCGCTGAAACTTTGAGTTTTCAGCGGTTTTATGCTTGCTTTCGTCCAACGCAAGCTCTACCGTATACTCATACGCCTACGAGCTTGTGTTGAACAAATTCACCTTTCTTTTTCAACGTCTGCCAGCGTGTCGATAGGTTTATCGACACGCTGTAACGGAGTTTTACTCCGTTATTTTTTTTAGCAATTCTTTGCAACCGAGCAAAACGTCATCATATGTTTTGTCAAAATCACCTGTATACCACGGGTCTGCAATATCACCACCATCTGCAAAGTCCAATAATTTATACACCTTGTTTTCAGTATCATTACCGACGATACGCAATATGTTTTTTATATTCCAACTGTCCATACCGATTATATAATTGTATTTTTTGTAATCATCCTTAGTAAGTTGAATTGCATATTTACCCTTAACAGAAATTCCAAATTCCAAAAGCTTGTTTTTTGTGCCTCTATGTACAGGGTTTCCGATTTCTTCAGTACTCGTGGCAGCTGATTCGATTAAGAATTTATTACTTAACCCATTTTTATCAACTAAATCCTTCATAACAAATTCTGCCATTGGACTGCGACATATGTTGCCGTGACATACAAATATAATTTTAATCATACTATCAATCCCTTCAGATTTATTTTATCATTTCGTTTTAATATTTGCAAGTATATTAGCAGTAAGACAGCATATATTTTTAAGAGGTGATTTTTTGCGAAAAATATCATTAATTGTAATCATTTGTTTTATATTAAACATTAAGTCTTATGCAATATCTGCACAAAGCTTTGTTTTAATGGATGCATCAAGCGGACGCGTCTTAACGGAACAAAACGCTAACGTGAAACGTGGTATGGCAAGTACAACTAAAATTATGACTGCAATAGTAGCAATTGAGTATGGGGATTTGGAATCAGTTGTAACAGTTTCTAAAAATGCCGCATATATTGAAGGTTCATCTATGTGGCTGAAGGAAGGTGAGAAAATAAAGTTGGAAAGCCTTTTATATGGTCTTATGCTTAATTCTGGAAATGATGCAGCAACTGCAATTGCTGAACATATTGGAGGAAGTGTTAAAGGCTTTGCTACAATGATGAATAATAAAGCAAAGGATTTAGGTCTTAAAAATACGTCGTTTACAAATCCGCACGGACTTGATGATGATATGCATTATACCACAGCTTATGAGTTAGGTCTTATAACGTGTTATGCTTTGAACAATAAGGTGTTCAATGATATTGTGAATACAAAACTTAAAACAATCGAGGGGTTAGATAACGGACTTACAAGAACTCTTAAAAATCACAATAAAATGTTAACTCTGTATGATAATGCTGATGGTGTTAAAACAGGTTTTACTAAAAAGTGCGGCAGATGCCTGGTTTCAAGTGCAACAAAAGATGGGTTAAGGCTTGTTGCTGTTACCTTAAACGCACCTGATGACTGGAATGACCATATGCAGATGCTTAACTTTGGATTTTCAAAATACAAAAATCTTGTGCTGTTAAATAAGGATAGTTATGTTAAAACAATAAACGTATGTGGTGGAACTTGTGATTATATTCAAACAAATATAAATAAAAATTTATCAATTGCAATTAAGAACAATGAACACCCAAAGATTGTTTATGACATACCTGAAAGTGTAACTGCACCAATATATAAGGGTCAAAAAATTGGAACTGCTTATGTTGAGATGAACGGGAAAAAGTATCTTGCTGCTGATGTTCTTGCAAAATTTGGCGTTGCAAAGAAGACTACAACAAAATTTTATGATATATGTTATTATCTCACCATAGAGCTTTTAAGTTATTTCAAAACTTCTGTTTAACTGCATAATTTTAACTACACTGACAATAATAAGTTTGTGGAGGTGTAGTATGAAAATATTTGATGATATTACACAAAACTTAGCATATATGAAAGAACGTATGTCGTATGGTAAAAGTGTTGATGTTATAATTAAAGAATTCACTGTTAATGCAGGAATTGGCAGACGCTATGACGCATTTTTGATATTTATAGAAGGAACTTCAAACACCAATCAGATTGATCAGTTTATAATTGAACCAATGCATCTTATGCCAAGAAGTGCATTTACAGAAGATTTATCTGTTCTTATAGAAAAGCAGCTTATAACACGTGATCAGGTAAAAAGAACAACTGATTTTGACGATGTTGTTAAGTCAGTAAATTACGGTGGCTGCGGAATTTTTGTTGACACACTTGATGTTGCTTTTACTGCAGATGTTAAAGGCTGGAATTCACGCAGTATAAGTACGCCTGAAAATGAAGCTGTTGTTCGAGGTCCACAAGTTGGTTTTAACGAAATGTTAAGAATCAACACAGGACTTGTCAGAAAAATATTAAGAAATGAAAATCTTATCTGTGAACCTTTGGATGTTGGAAATAAAACCATTACCTCAGTTAATATTTTATATATGAAAAACATTGCAAATGATACGCTTGTAAACGAAATTCGCAGAAGGTTGAAGAATATAAACGTAAATCATATTTTTGATTCAGGTGAGCTTGAACTATTGCTAGAGGATTTTACGTGGTTGCCAACCCCGCAGATGCTGTCAACAGAAAGACCTGACAGGGTTGCAGCTGCAATAACAAAAGGCAAGGTTGCTTTGCTAGTTGATGGTAGCCCTTTTGCTTTGGTTTTACCAATTAATGCTTTTGAGCTTATGCATAGTCAGGAAGATAATTATTTAAGAACACCATATGCAAATCTTATTAGAATAATGAGAACAATAGCAATGATTGCTGCATTGATTCTACCGGGATTTTTTATGGCAGTTGTTAATTTTCACCACGAGGTAATACCTGAGCATCTACTTTTTGCAATAGCTTCAAGCAGAGAAAAAGTTCCGTTTTCGTTACTGACAGAGCTTATTATATTAGAGTTTGCTTTTGAGTTTATTAGGGAAGCAAGCGTTCGTATGCCTGGATCAGGCGGTAATGCTATAGGTATAATAGGAGGTCTTATTGTTGGACAAGCTGCAGTTGAAGCAAATCTTGTAAGTCCTATTGTAATAATTATAGTTGCATTAACAGGTATAGGATCATTTGTAATACCTAACTATTCTTTAGGTTTATCCTTCAGAATTGTTAAGTATTTTTATCTTTTACTTGGGTCATCGACAGGTCTTTTGGGGTTAACACTTGGCGTATACTTGCAGCTTATTTGGTTAAGCTCTGCTCAGTCATTTGGAGTACCATTTTTTGCACCTCTTGCACCCAAATATGAAAATGAGCCATCGGGAACATTTTTTGTAAACCCGATATGGAAGAGAAATAAACAATCAAAGCTATTAAAAGTAAAGAATGTATTTAGTAAAAATGCAGCAAGCAGGAGCTGGGCGAATGGTGAAAATTCCACTGTTTTTGAACCTGATGATACAATAGATATTGATTAAGAGGTGTTTTAAGTGCAAAAAGCAACAAGGTTTAGCAAAACAGAAGTAATTTTAGTTGCAGTAAACTCAATAATTACAAAGCTTTTTTTGATATTTCCTGCTACCGTAATACAAATAGGTGGTTCAGCTTCAATAATATTGTCATTATATATTTCACTGATTGGATATTTGATATTATTATTTATTACCATACTTTATAAAAAGTTTGGTAATATTTCAATTATAAAGATTACGGAAAACACTTTTGGAAAATACTTTAGCATAATTTATGCATTTATATTGGCAATTATTTTCGTGTTAATAAATGGTATGTTCTTAAGATGTGTTTCTGAAAGCATCAGTTTGTCACTTATGCCTGAAACAAATGTAAGTATTATTTCTTTAATCTTCATAATTGGTGTTACAATTGCTGCTTTTTCAGGATTAAAGGCCATTGTTCGTTGTCACGCTGTTATAGTACCACTTACATTATTTGTTGTTGCTATATTATTTGCCGGTAGTGTAAGTACTTTTGATTACAGCAAAATTTTTCCGCTTCTTGGTAACGGGAGTTCAGTATTTAGTATAGGAGCGCTTTTGTGTAGTTATTTCTCCGATTATTTTGTAATATTATTTATTTTGCCATATGTTCAAAAAGGTGTAAAGTTAAGCAATATTATAACAAAAACAAGCATTATTTCTGCACTTGTTTTAATATTTATTATATCTGCAGTATTATTGTCAGTTGATAACAGCACTGTGATTCCTGTTTTCAAGCTTGCTCAGAATTTTGAATTATTTGGCTATACACCAAGGCTTGAATCTATATTTACTGCAGCTTGGTTTTTAAGCTTTTATCTGAATTTTTCACTATTACAGTATTTTAGTTGCAGGCTTTTTTGTCATAAGCATAATTATAAAGCAGCAATAATACCGTTGTCAATTATAGTATTTGTAATCAGCATTATTCCAAAAACAATTAATGATATCAGTAAAGTTCTTGACTATCTTTCATTAGCAAGGTTAGTGGCTTTCTTTGCTTTCCCGATAATTATACTTGCATATTCAAATTTTAACACAAGGAGGAGTTAAGATTGAAAAAAGTCATTGCATCTTTTATTATATGTACCTTGCTTTGCGGATGCTATAAAGCAGATGATATAAGCAGCCTTGGATACTTGCTTGCTGTTGGAATTGATGCAGGAGAAGACAATAAGAATGTATATACTATGCAGTTTGCAAATCCAATTGCGTTTGCAGGCAAAGAATCAGGTGAAAGTAAAAACTCTATTAAGTCTGTAACAGTCGAATCGGATTCGTTTAACAATGCGTTCAAAGATGCATCTGCAAAGATTTTAAAAGAAATTGATACGTCATATTTAAAACTTGTTATTTTTTCAAAAGAAGTAAATGTTAATGACACTTTAAAAATGATGACGAAAATGCCCAGGTTCCATCCTGATACGTATATTGCTTTATCTGAATGCAAAGCAAATGAATTTCTTGCTAATAATATTTCACCATTAGAAATTAATCCTGCTAAATACTATGATAACATATTTAAAAATGTTTATAATGGTTTTTCACCAGTTGTTACTTTAAAAGATACAACTGAAGATTGTCTATTATTGCCGATTGTTGACAAATACTCAAATAAGTCGGATCGTAGCCAT
>JAZNGX010000085.1:0-3890 GCA_045576675.1 Clostridia bacterium
CTATTTTGAAACATAGGGAATTACAACTTAAAAGTAGTAATTTCCTATGTTATAAAAAAGAACGACAGTTTTCTATGGAAAATTGTCGTTCTTTTTTGGAGCTGGTGGCGTGACTCGAACACGTGACCTGCGCATTACGAATGCGCTGCACTACCAACTGTGCTACACCAGCATCTATAATATGATATACCAAAACACTTGATGTTGTCAAGTGTTTTTTTGTATTTCAAAAGAATATAATATAACGAGGTGTTAGTGTGAATATAAGGCTTCGTATATTTGGCAGCAGGATTATTTATGCCATAAGGCTTAAACGAATTCTGTTGTTTTTAACCATAATTGCTTTTTGTGCAACAAATATTGCAGTAACCTTTGCGATACAAAATGCAGTGCTGCCTGTTGTTAAAAACCGTGCGGAAATTTCAGCAAAACGCACCGCCGTAACTGCAATATACAACGCAGTGCAAAGTGTTATTCAGGCTAAAGGTTATACATACAGCGATTTTTATACAATAAATCGTGGGAATGATGGATTGATAAGCTCGATAGAGGTTAACACAACGGCAGTTAATTCATTTAAAACTGCAGTTGTTAAAGAAATATCAGGCATAAAATCAAATAAAATCGGAATCCCGCTTGGTGACGTTTTAAACCACATATTTTTTACGGGCAGAGGACCTGTTGTGTCCTTTGAATTCAGCTGCAGCGAGTTTACATATGCGGATTTTAAAAGCTCGTTTTCTTCTGCAGGGATAAATCAAACAAAGCACTCCGTTTCAATTGACATTAAAACCGAGGTCAGCATTGTGCTGCCTTACGATATTTTAAACATCACTGTCGAAACAGAAGTGCCTGTTACAGAAACTGTTATTGTGGGCAATGTGCCGAATTTATATCCTTTTTCTTCTGAGCATTGAGTTTTCGGGAACAGCCTGGGGCAGCTTTATGCGTACCTCCATCTGTGCGTGCGGGGCGGATTCAATCAATTGGTCGCGGTGGTTTTTCATTTCTGTGATTTCAAATGAAACAAAATCGCCCTTTGGCTGCAATATTTCAACTGTTTCTCCAACGGAAAATTTATTACGCTGGCGTATTACTGCGTTGCCGTCAGCATCGCAGCTTTCTATTATTCCGATAACATCATAATCTCTTATATATGAGCTTGTTTCGTATATCTGCCCGTTTGTTTTGCAATCGTCGTGCCAGAATCCGCGTGAATAATGTCTGTGGCTTACCTTGCATAATTCTTCAAGCTGTGAAGGATTGAACTTGTATGCATCAGGGTTTTCAATGTATCTGTCAAGCTCCTCGCGGTATGCTTTAACAACTGTTGCAACATAGTATTCGCTCTTAACTCTGCCTTCAATTTTAAGGCTTGTTACGCCGCTTTTAACTATTTCAGGGATATATTCAATAAGGCACATATCCTTTGAGTTGAATATAAAGCTTCCGTTTTCGCTTTCAGTAATTTTCATATATTCGCCGGGGCGTTTTTCTTCCATTAAATAATAGTTCCATCTGCAAGACTGTGCACAGTCCCCTTTGTTGGAATCTCTGCCTGTCATATAGTTGCTTAACAGGCATCTGCCGGAATATGAAATACACATCGCTCCGTGAACAAACAATTCAAGCTCAAGCTCATTTGGAGTATTGTTGCGGATTTGTGTTACCTCATCACAGTTAAGCTCACGTGCCAGCACAACTCGCTTTGCTCCCATATTATACCAGCTTAAGGCTGAGCGATGGTTGACGATGTTTGCCTGTGTGCTAACGTGTATGTCAAGCTTTGGTGCTGCCTCTTTTATAATATCAAATGCACCTAAATCAGATACAATTACTGCATCTGCACCATATTCGTATAACTGCTTTGCGTAGTGATATAACTGGTCTAAATCACGGTTACGCATTATAACATTAACTGCAATATATATTTTTTTGCCGTTCTGGTGAACAAAATCAATGCCATATTTTAACTGCTCCGGTGTGAAATTATCGCACGCAGTACGCATCGAAAATTCTTCACCGCCTGCATATATGGCATCTGCTCCGTACTGCACGGCTGTTTTGAGTTTTGATAAATCTCCCGCAGGAGCTAGTAATTCAGGTATTATCATAGCTTTTCTCCTATTGTTATTATGAAATTATTATACAGTAATGTTATTGTTTTGTCAACGCTTGACAACTTTTACTTCATTATATATAATTTATTATGAGGTGTGTGAATATGGTAAATATAGGCAATGAGTGGGATAGCCTGCTTGCTGACCAGTTTAAATCTGAATATTATCTTAAATTAAGGCAATTTTTGAAATACGAATATGCAAATTTTAATATATATCCCAAAATGGAGAATATTTTTAATGCTTTAAAATATACTTCTTACAGTGATGTTAAAGTTGTAATACTTGGGCAGGATCCGTATCACGGCTATGGTCAGGCTCACGGACTTTGCTTTTCGGTGCAGGAGGGTGTAGAGCCTCCGCCGTCGCTTAAAAATATTTTTGCAGAGCTTAATGCTGATTTGGGCGTTGATATTCCAAAAAGCGGTGAGCTTACAAAATGGGCAAGGCAGGGTGTTTTGCTATTAAACACTGCCTTAACTGTTCGTGAGGGCTGCCCGAACAGCCATAAGGGAATGGGCTGGGAGATTCTTACAGACCGCATAATTGAGCTTTTAAATCAGCGTGAAAAGCCTATGGTATTTCTTCTTTGGGGCAGTAATGCGAAGTCAAAAATGCCGCTTATAACTAATCCAAAGCACAAAATTTTACACACTGTGCACCCAAGCCCGCTGTCAGTTTATCGTGGCTTTTTCGGCTGTAAGCACTTCTCAAAAGCAAATGAGTTTCTTGTGCAAAATGGTATCAAACCTGTTGATTGGAATTTGATATAAAAAAATATATATTTTTTTCAAAAAACTATTGACAAATGAGAAAGATATGTTATAATAATGATAACAGTAATCATTACTGATTTTGTTAAAAATAAAATTTATTATATAAGGAGAGAGAAAAATGAAAAAATTTGTATGTAAAGTTTGTGGTTATGTTCACGAGGGAGATTCAGCTCCTGAAAAATGTCCTGTATGCGGTGTTGGTGCAGAAAAGTTTGAAGAGCAGGCAGGCGAATTAACTTGGGCTGCGGAGCATTCAATCGGTGTTGCTAAGGGCGTTAGCGAAGATATTATAATGGATTTAAGAGCTAACTTTGAAGGCGAATGCTGTGAGGTTGGTATGTATCTTGCAATGGCAAGAGTTGCTCACCGCGAGGGCTATCCTGAAATCGGCTTGTACTGGGAAAAGGCTGCTTACGAAGAGGCAGAACACGCTGCTAAGTTTGCAGAGCTTTTAGGCGAAGTTGTAACAGATTCAACAAAGAAAAACTTAGAGTTAAGAGTTGCTGCTGAAAATGGTGCAACAGCAGGTAAGTTTGACCTTGCAAAACGTGCTAAAGAGCAGAACCTTGATGCTATTCACGATACAGTTCACGAAATGGCTCGTGACGAAGCTCGACATGGTCGTGGATTTGAAGGCTTACTCAAGAGATACTTCGGATAATAGATGTAGTCTACGAAAACCGCTTAACAAAGGCATTTATAAGATATTAAGAACCCTACATTGTGTGGGGTTCTTTTTCTTTACGCCCATCTACGATTAAGGGATTTTAAGGGAAAAGTGGACTGGAAGGTGTCCTAAGACTTCATTTTTTAAGTCAAAAGTGGACTGAAATAACAATTTTTACATAAAAAAGTGCTGTAATCCCTTGATAATTCTAACTTTTTCAAAGTGGACTGAATTTAGAGGGCTTCTGTCCACTTCAAGATGGACAGAGTGTAATCGCAGACTACATCTATGATTAGGCAACAAACCGCATAACAAAGGGATTTTGGG
>JAZNGX010000086.1:0-14541 GCA_045576675.1 Clostridia bacterium
AAGAGAGTAATCCGAACCCGCCCAAAACAGCGTAATTTCGGTATCTTTCGGTTTGTCATCTTTGCAAGGCGTTAGCCTTGCTGCATCTTCCGCACCAAAATCTACTCAAAATTCCATCTGTTTTGGGTCAAAGAATTTTTACAGTGAGGATTTTTGGTTGCGCAAGGCAAAAACGCAGGTAATCCTTGACGGATTACCGAGTATTTCGTGTGCCCGGAACGGGTATAACACAGCGAAAGCGAAAATCCGCCTGTAAAAATCGAGGTTCGGATTACTCTCTTTCGGCTAAGTTTTCATAAAATTATCTATTGATTATAATTAAAACTTATGTTATAATAAATATGCTACAACTTTAAATTATTATGAAACACACTAAAATGAATATTTATATCACATGAGAGGTACGCTAATGTAAAAAGCGTACACTCTTGTTTCGTCATTCTCTTATGTGATATAAGTGTGTATGATTTAAAGTGTAGCAACTTGAAACAGAGTCACTGCGTTTTTTGTGCGTAGTTACTCTTGTTGAAGGGTGCTACGCATTTTTTATTTTAAAGGAGAATTGTTATGCCTGATTACGAAGAAATGTATTATACATTATTAACAGCTGTGCTGAATACAGTAGATATCCTTAATAAAGCAGTGGGCAAAAAGAAGACAAGTGTAAAAACCAGCACAAGCCTGCAAAGAACAAAAAACGGGGATGCATTAAGCAAACCCCATTTTTTATTATATCAATATAAGTTTTTTATTTGTCCTTTTCACGAAGCTCAACACGACGGATTTTTCCGCTTATTGTTTTTGGCAATTCGTCAACAAATTCAACTATTCTCGGATATTTATAAGGTGCAGTATTGGTTTTAACATAGGTCTGCACTTCTTTTTTAAGCTCATCAGACGGCTTTGTTCCCTTTGTAAGAACGATTGTTGCCTTAACAACCTGACCTCTGATTTCATCAGGTGCAGCAGTTACTGCACATTCAAGAACATAAGGAAGCTCCATAATAACGCTTTCGATTTCAAATGGTCCGATACGGTAGCCTGATGACTTGATAACGTCATCAACACGACCCACGTACCAGAAGTATCCGTCCTCATCACGCCAAGCAGTATCACCTGTGTGATACACGCCGTCAGACCAGGCTTCTTTTGTTTTTTCCTCATCACGATAGTAACCGCAGAAGATTCCACACGGAACCTTTTTATCAGTTCTTACAACGATTTCACCGGTTTCACCGTTTTTAACGCTGTTACCTTCATAATCAACGATATCAACATCATAAAGCGGACTCGGCTTACCCATCGAACCGGGCTTTGGATTTGTGCCGACAAGGTTAGCAACAGTAAGAGTTGTTTCTGTCTGACCAAAGCCTTCCATAAGCTTCAAGCCTGTAGCTTTAAACCACTGCTGATATACCTCGGGATTTAACGCCTCACCTGCAACAGTTGAATACTGGATTGAAGACAAATCGTATTTTGACAAATCCTCTTTGATAAAGAATCTGTACATTGTAGGCGGTGCACAGAAGGTTGTGATGCCATACTTTGCAAACATCGGCAAGATATCATCAGCCATAAATTTGTCGAAGTCATATGTGAACACGCCTGCCTCACACACCCACTGACCGTAAAGCTTACCCCACAACGCTTTACCCCAGCCTGTATCAGAAATTGTGAAATGCAAGCCATCAGGATTAACATTATGCCAGTATTTTGCAGTTATAAAATGTCCTAAAGGATATTTAAAGTTGTGTGTTGCGATTTTCGGGTAGCCTGTTGTTCCTGAAGTGAAGAACATAAGCATTTCGTCATTACCGCCTGCCCATTCGTCACCTGTAGGACGCGGGAACACATCACTGCACTGTGCCATTTCAGTGTCAAAATCGTGCCAGCCTTCACGAGTGCCGCCAACAAGCATTCTGATTTCAACTGATTTGCTTTCAGGCATTGCAAGGTCAACCTGATGTGCAACATCGCCATCTGCAGTACATACGATAGCTTTTACGCTTGCAGCGTTAAAGCGATATTCAAAGTCGTGCTTAACAAGCAGATTTGTTGCAGGAATTACAACTGCACCGATTTTGTGCAACGCATTAATTGCAAACCAGAACTGATAATGACGCTTTAACACAAGCATTACCTTATCGCCCTTTTTGATACCAAGTGACTTAAAGTAATTAGCAGTCATTGCAGAATATTTCTTCATATCCGCAAAAGTAAAGCGGCGTTCAACGTGGTCACGTGAAACGTGAAGCATCGCAAGCTTATCAGGATGTGTTTCTGCAACACGGTCAACTATATCAAATGCAAAGTTGAATTTATCCTCATCCTTAAAGTCAATTTTTGTAAGAGTTCCGTTTTCGTCAACCTCAGTTGTAACAAAGTTTTCGTAAACATACTGTGTTGTCTGCTGCTCTGCATTAACCTCAGGCAATGCCTCAACACTGTCTTCAGTGTATTCAAAGCCATGACCTCTGTGAAGCACCATTGCGTGAAACTCACAGGGTGCTCCGCCTGTTGCAATCATTCCGTGAGGAGTTGAGCTGTCATAGTAAATAGTATCGCCCTCATTTAACACCTCGATATGATTACCGATTTGCACTTTAAGAGAACCTTTTAAAACAATATCAAATTCCTGACCGCTGTGTGAGCTTAGCTTTATTGGCTTATTCTGCTCATCCTCATCATATGGTGCAGTAACCAGAAACGGCTCTGCAATTTTATTTTTAAACAAGGGTGCTAAGTTATTATAAACAAAGCCTTTTCTTCTTTTGATTGGCATACCCTCGCCTTTTCTTGTTACACAGAAGGTTGAAAGCGTAGGGCTTTTACCCTCAACAATGTCTGCAACCTCAACATTAAATACCAAGGCACATTTGTAAATAAAAGTAAAACTGAAATCCGCCTTGCCGGCTTCAAGGTTTTTATATTCATCTAAGGTTGTGTTGGTTTTGTGTGCCATTTCCTCTTCAGAAATACCAAAAATTTCTCTTAAATCCTTGATTCTTCCTGCGATTTCTTTCAATTTGTTTTCCATTTTGTTTTCCCTCCTTAAAATTCTGCCTTGAAAACGAAAAAACTCGTCTCAAAGCCTATACTTTGAGACGAGTAATAATATACCCGCGGTACCACTCAAATTGCGTTTAATAAAACGCCACTCACAGGCTCCAACAAGCCCTTTGCCTTAACGCAGCATCACGAAAAGCGTCTACTCAGCATATTGCCTTTCGGGCTTCCGACTCGGAAGTGATAGGTATTTGAGCATCACCGTCATTGGCTCGCAGCAACCGCCAACTCTCTCAAGACTCCTATGCTCAACCGTCTTCGTCACAGTCTTTAAAAATTTTTAATTTTGTTAAATTATAAATCATTTAAAATGAGTTGTCAATACATTTTTTAAAATTTTTTATAAATTTTTTCAAATGCAACCTTTGCGGCAGACAAATCCATATTACATCTTATTTCATAAAAGCTTGATTTGTTAATAACTTCATTTAACAAATCAATTGTTTTTGAAACACTGTCACCACTTTCGGGGCGATAGACCTGCGTAAACAGATTTATAAACACACTGCCCTTTGCAAGCTCAACGCACTCATTTTGCTGGGCACGCTTTAAAAAGCATATGTTATCAAGACGGGTTTTCATATTGCGATGAATGTTTTCCTTGCCCGCCCACGGTGTTCCGTAAGCATAAACAACGCCGTCAATTATACGAACAAGCGGCTTATCACCGTTAACCACCGTCATTTTATCACCAAGCAGTTTATGCCACAGGCTCATATGAGTGGTTTTGCCTGTTCCGCTTTTTGCAAGAAACGCAGTTCCGATTCCGTCAACATCAACGATAACGCCATGCATTAAAAAGCCATTATATGATATGATTTTTTCGGCAATTTTTCTGTACAGTGCAAGGCTTTCCAGATAGCCTGCATCAAAGCCTGTGCCGTCATCCTCGTGCATTATTTCAGCATCGGTGACCGCCACTGAAAACTCAGCATCATCAGTTGTAATATAATCCCGGCACATATTTTCAATGTGCGGATATTTGTTGTCAATACCTATATTAATATCGGCAATACAAATGTTAAACATATCAATATTCCTCTGTGTATTCGTCATCGTCCATATCGAAAAGCCAGTCCATTCCGATAGGTGCAGCAGCTATAAAGCCAAGCATAACTGTATGAAAAATCAAAATCGAAAGCTTTGTTCCGATAAACGGCGAAATATAGCGGAAGCTTTTTGTAATCGCAAACAACCAGGTATAAGGAACACTGTCAAGCAAAAAGTACAAGGCAACGTTAACAATCATAAACATAACATATGCCAATATATTTGTAATATAATACTTCTTTCTGTCAATCAGGTCAAAAAAGCATCTGCGAGACATAGCAACAGTCACAATAACATAAGCAATGATACTTGTAATAAGCAGTGCAAGCATAACATTATTGGATGCAATTTTTGTTCTTTCAAACACTACCACTATACCTGCAACAATTACAGATATGATAATATGTGTAATTAATATCTCAGCAAAACGTCTTGCCGATACCCTCAAAATCAAATCCATTTATAATACAACTCCGGTTAATTATTTTGTAATTACAACTGTGTTTGTTTCGCCAACCCAGTCAACCTTTGCATTCAAAGCCTCTGATACTGCTCTTACAGGAACAAGTGTTCTTGAATTGTAAAGATATGGAGCTGTGTCAAGCTCGATAGCTGTAACGCCTTCTTCAACTGTTTTTTGTACTGACATTTTAGCATTGCCAATCTGCAACACAATCATAGTATCGCCTTTTGTAGCAAAGATAAGCTGGTCTTCTTCAAACCATGTTACAGTTGCACCCAAAGCTTCAAATATAGCTCTCATAGGAACCATTGTTCTGTCATTTACAAGCTGAGGATTAACATCAGTTTCAAGCTTTTCACCATCGATTGTGATTGTGATAATTTCTTCGTCACCAGCCTCAGGAACAGGTGCTTCTTCTGCAACAGGCGCTTCTTCTGCAGTTTCTTCAATTACAATAGTTTCTGCAGAAACATTCAAAGTTGCTTCTTCTGCTACCGCAAGACCATCGTCTGCAAATACTGCCATAGATGTGCATACCATAACGCAAAGTAATAACGCAATAAATTTTTTCATTTCAAAAAACTCCTTTAATAATTAATAATATAATGCATTATAACATACTTTTTTTGAATTTTAAATAGTTTTTCAAAAAAATTTTGTTACACTTATATTTCTGAAAATCACATTGTTTTAATTGGGCTGTCTCCTCTTGAAAGCACAACCTTATATCCTATTTTCTCCATATCTGCTTCAAGCAGCTTTCTGTTTTCATAAGCTTCAGAATCAGTGCAAAGCTTATCATTATACAAAAGATACTTGCTTCTTACGTCAACAGGTGACAGATTCGGCATAACAACATTCGCACCTGCCAGTATTCCTTTCTGACGTCCGTCCTTTTCCACAGTACCAAGTGCTGTTGTTGACGGGATGAGTGCTTTTGGGTTGGTAAGCCTTAAAAGTGCAAGAATAATAAGTGTTTTTTCTACACTGCCGTGAGGCTTATCAAAAAACGGCGTATCCTTATGCGGAATAAACGGCCCCACACCAATCATATGCGGTACGAAATCCTGAATAAACATAAGGTCAGCTATGATATTTTCATCAGTCTGAAAGGGTGAGCCAACCATAAAGCCCACACCGGTCTGAAATCCGATTTCACGTAAGTTTTTAAGACATTCCATACGTGTTTCAAGCGTCATATTTTCAGGGTGCAAAGCACTGTAATGACATGGCGTTGCGGTTTCGTGCCTTAAAAGAAAGCGGTTTGCACCTGCATCATAATACTTCTGATAGGTTTCACGTGATTTTTCTCCGACAGACAGAGTTATTGCACAGTCGGGATAGCTGTTTCGCATAGTGCTGATAATATCACACATTATTTCATCAGTATAATGCATATCCTCACCGCCCTGCAGAACAAACGTGCGAAAGCCTGCCTCGTAACCGTTTTTGCAGCACTGCAAAATTTCGTCCTTTGTTAATCTGTAACGCTGGGCGTTGCGGTTACCACGTCGCAAGCCGCAATAATAACAGTCATTTTTGCAATAGCTTGTAAACTCGATAAGACCTCTTATATACACGCTGTTGCCAAAGGTTTCGCGTGATTTTTCACGTGCTTTTGAAAACAGGTATTCTGCATCGCTGATGCCTGTAAGTACCTTATAAAACTCATCGGCGGTTGCCTTTTCTTCATTAAAAATTTTATCAATCAGGTTTTTCATTTCCAATAAGCTCCTTTATTATCTCGCCCGCCATAATATAGCCTGCCACAGGCGGCACAAACGATATACTTGCAGGAACCTGCCTTTTACCCTCGGGCAAAGGCACATCAAACTTAGGCTGCAAAGGTATTTCCTTTGAATAAACCACCTTAAGCTTTTTTATTCCGCGAGCCTTAAGCTCACGCCGCATAACACGTGCAAGCGGGCATACAGTTGTTTTATATATATCACACACTTCAAAAGCAGAGGCATCAAGCTTGTTACCTGTTCCCATACTTGAAATCACAGGAACGTTAAGCCTTGCAGCATTTTCAATCAGCAAAAGCTTTGAGGTAACAGTATCAATAGCATCAACAATATAATCATACCGTGACAAATCAAACTCATCCTGCGTTTTGCTGTCATAAAACGCACACACAGCCTCAACAGCTGCATCGGGATTAATATCAGCAATACGCTGTGCCGCAACATCTACCTTGTTTTTGCCCACAGTTGAATGAAGTGCAATAAGCTGTCTGTTTATATTTGTAATACTTACCGTGTCACTGTCTACAAGACACAGTCTGCCCACTCCTGCCCTTGCAAGAGCCTCTGCCGCCGCAGAGCCTACCCCTCCTATTCCGAAAACTGCAACAGATGCGTTTTTAAGCTTGTCAAATGCTGTTTCACCAATAAGACGTACTGTACGTGAAAATTCTGTTTCCATATAATTTACCTCATTTTTTAAATATAAGGTTATTTTATAACAAGGTTCAGCTATTGTCAACTTTTACGTCGTTGATAGCAGTCAAAAGCAAGAGCACCTATAATTACCTCTGCAAAAACATACACTACAGTTACTGCCGCAGATTTGCAAAGTATATCAACAGTGTAGCTGTACATTTGCGGTGCATTATTGCGTGCGAAAATCCACAGTATAACAAGCATTGCGGCACTGCAGAAAATCATTCCGTACTTTATAAGATAAACCGATGGCTTCGGTAGTTTAAAATCCATAACTCCATCTCCTTTATTGTGCAATTTACTTAAATAATAACACAAAAAGTTGTGATAATCAACGGAAGTTACTTGTAATTTATACTGATGTTGCAAATTTCGCAGAATTGTGGTATTATATAATTTATGAAACGGAGGTTAACACAAATGAAAAGAATAATTTGTTTACTTATTACAGTTGCACTGCTTGTGCCTGCAACAGTTTTTGCGGAGGTAACGTTCAGCGACCTTCCCAACGGGCATTGGGCATACGCCTATGTAAACAAGCTGGTAAATGACAAAACAGTTAATGGTTATGAGGACGGCACATTCAAGCCTGATGCAAAGGTTACAAGAGCAGAATTTGTTAAAATGATTGGCAAGTCTGCAGAAACTGCTGCAAATGATTTTACAGATGTTCCAAAAGACCATTGGGGTTATGATTACATTATGAGCAGTGGTATGGACGTTGAAGGAACTGCCTTCCGCCCCGATGACCTTATGACAAGAAACGACGTTGCTGCACTTGTATGGAAGCGTGCAGGAAAAACTGCAGGCTTAAAGGCTGCTCCAAACGTTACAGCAGGCTTTACAAACAAGGATGCTGCTGCGTGGGTTTACACCTACGGCATTATGAACGGCGACGATGGTATCAACCTTCGTCCTGCAGACGGTATCACACGTGCAGAGGCTGCCGCAATAATCTGCCGTTCAAGAGAGGTTAGCGAAAGCACAGCACAGGTTAATTTTATAGACAAAATTTCAGAAGACACATTGCAGACAATTTTTGACAGCTCGCACTTGTTTGATGCAAAGTACAGTGCAGATGCAAAAATCACCAACGGCGAGCTTGCAAGAGCAGGCATAAGATTTATCTTTAATGAATACACACCGTCATTTGGTTCTTTTGTTACAAAATCGCTTTTTGACAGTGAATATGCACGTGAAATGTATATTCTGGGTGCAAAGGTACTTGGCAAAGAGTATGTAAGCGAGGAATACACAAGCAAAAACGCAACTGTTAAAGATGCAATCGCATATTTTGCATACGGATGTTCACAAAAAACATTAAGAGCAATAAACTACGGCGGAAAAGATTCATATTATCCTGACATTACAGACACAGACCTCACAGAAAACGAAAATATGGCTCTTACATTTGCATACAACGAAGGTGTAACAATTTATGCAAATGCAAAAATTAATCCATACAACGAAATCACGCACAAAGAAATGGCAGTTCTTCTTATACAGTTTGACAATCTTGTTGGTATAAACAACAGTCATTACGTGTCAGACAGAGCAGATACAAGAGTGCAGTCAATGCTTCGTACAGGAGTTGACGGCTATCCGTCAAACAAAGCTGACTTTGGATTTATTATAGAAGATATTCCAAACAAGGTTTATGAAGCACCATTTGTAAACAACAGCGGCAAGCCGGTTGACTGCTATAAATTCGTAATGGATTACAGCAGCATCTTTGCAGATTATGCAAAAAATCTTTGTGCTGTTGCATTTGCAAAAACAGGCTCATCAGTTTCAATAACCTTTAATCCGTCTATGATTTATAAGGCTGATTTGGGTTACACAATAAGAGCAAAAATTGCTGTTTTGAATTCTGAAATCGGAGTAAGCTTAAAGGATATAATACCTCCTGCCGATGGTATTAACGCAGATATAATGCTTAATATCGGCGACTATGTATACTGTGACTTTAACACAGGCATAGAGGTTACAGACATTGTTATTCCTACAGCTTATACAACAATAACACAAGTAATTGAATAAAATCAATGAGCTATAGTAAAATGAAATTCATTTTACTATAGCTCATTTTTCAGTTCTGCTTTCTTACAATTGTATAATCATCACCGAAACGAAAGTACGGACAGTCTTTATTATTACCCGACATAAAGCGTGCGTGCTCATCCTCATCAAGATTTATAAGGCACATATAACACTCGTATTCATCGTCATAAACGTAATTCATACAAAACTCACAATTGTTTTTCATTTTTTTCAATCCTTAAATTTCATATTGTTTTTAATGAAATTCTGCAGAAACTATTTTTGCAGAATTTTTGATTTTTGAATTTTTGAAGTAATTTTAAGCAAAAGCTTTACGGGAACAAGCCGCACAGAAAAAGCCGAAAGCTTGATTTTAAGCTGTGGCACAATGGTTAACTTATGCTTAAACATCTGCTTTATTGCATAGCGTGCCGCATAGCCTGCATCAATGCCCTTGAGTGCAAAGCTTACGTTTGCGTTGTCGTTAAACTCTGTATCAACAGGGCCGGGGCAGAATGCACTAATATGCACATCGGTGTTTTTGGCTTCCTGATACAACCCGCGTGTCAGGCTCAAAACATAAGCCTTTGTTGCATAATACTGAGCCATAAACGGGCCGCCGGGCAGAATGCCTGCAATTGACGCAACATTTAATATATAACCATGGTTACGCTTTACAAACTGCTCATAAAACAGCTTTGTAATAATCGAAACCGCCGTTATGTTAAGGTCTATCATATCAAGGTCACGATTTATATCGGTGCAGTCAAACAATCCGCAATCGCCAAAGCCTGCATTGTTTATAACGATTTCAACATCGTCACCCACCTTATCAAAAAGAGCAAAGCACTGTTGCCTGTCGCTTAAATCAGCAGCAACAACCGTAACTTCTGTTTTTAAAGATTTTTTAAGCTCCATAAGCTTGTCTTCTCTTCTGGAAACCGCAATAATATCGTATCCCATATCGGATAAAATATAAGCAAATTCTTTGCCAAGCCCCGAGCTTGCACCTGTAATTAAAGCTTTCATACTATCACCTGAAATCTATTCTATCATACAAAAGGAGATAATGCAAATGAAAAAATTTTTAACAATAATTGCCACAATGTTAGTTTTAACAGGCTGCGGCAACAATATTCCACAAAACACACAACAACAGCAGGCTATAGCAACAGGAACAGGGCACGCCAACACAAAAATTTGCTGGGGCTTCCGCAAAATCAAAAATGCAACGCCTGAAGTTCCTGCAGAAACAAAAGAGCTTTTAAAAAGGTATGACAGCTTTTACGTCGGCAATGAAACACAAAAGGAGTTGTATTTAACCTTTGACGAGGGCTACGAAAACGGCTACACCCCGCAAATTCTTGACACATTGAAAAAAACTAAAACACCTGCAGCTTTTTTTGTAACAGGGCAATTTATAAAGGAGCATCCCGAGCTTGTTAAGCGTATGACAAACGAAGGGCATATTGTGGGCAACCACTCTGTAAACCATCCGTCATTTCCCGAGGTTGATGACGCACGGCTAACTGAAGAAATATGCGGTCTTAACAAAATGTACAACGAGCTTACAGGCAAGAATATGTCATATTTACGCCCACCAAAGGGCGAATTCAGCGAACGTACTCTTGCGCTTTCAAAAAAGCTTGGCTACAAAAACATTTTCTGGAGCAGCGCTTATGTTGACTGGGATATAAACAAGCAGCACGGTGCAAAAAACGCAACTGAAAAGGTTGTTTCACAATTGCACAACGGCAATATCATTCTTTTGCACGCCGTTTCAAAGGACAATGCCGATGCACTTGAAGAAATTATCAGCACAGCCAAAAAACAGGGTTATGTTTTTAAAAGTCTTGACAATTTATGAAATGAAATTTATGCCATTTAAAGCACGGCACATTATTCATAAATTCTGCAGTAAATAACTGCCCCTCACTTAAATTATTAACAGGATACAAGGCATTGCATCAGGTTAAGTTAATGCCGAGGGGGAATTACAGTGAGATTTTTTAAACACAAAAAAGCATTATTTGCAATTCTCTCTGCGGCAGTTTTTTCATTCGAGATATACACTGCAGTCCCAAACAACATCACAGTTATTGACGGAAATGATTTTCACATTCCTTATGTAGAAAGCACATTAAGCTCAGGCAAAAATAACCTTAAGCTTTTTGGAATTATTCCGTACAAAACTGTTGAAGTAAATGTCATCCCTGCTCAAAAGCTTATACTTTCAGGTGAAACTGTCGGAATAAAGCTTTGCGTAGACGGAGCATTGGTTCTGGGGCTTGCAGATATAAAAACGCCTGAGGGAGAAAAGGTATGCCCGGCTGCACAAGCAGGCATAACAACAGGGGACTTAATAAAAAGTGTGAACGGAACACAAATTGACAGCGTTGAAACACTTGAAGCTGCAGTATGCGGCAGTGAGGCTTGCTGCATAATTTACGAAAGAAACGGCACTGCTATTTCTGCAACTGTAACACCGGCAGTAAGCTATGAGGACAATACAAAAAAGCTCGGTGTTTGGGTACGCGGAGGTGCAACAGGTATAGGCACTATGACTTATATATCACCTGAAGACGGCAGCTTTGGTGCTTTAGGGCATCCTATTTCAGATGCTGATACAGGTGATATAATAAAGTCTTCAGACGGCAGCTTGCTTGATGCAAAAATTGTTGGGGTTGTTAAAGGTGAGCGAGGTTTGCCGGGGGAAATTCAGGGAACAGTTGAACACGAAGGCAACACAGGTAAAATTAAAACAAACACAAGCAACGGTGTCTTTGGCAGCATAAATACTATACCACTAAAAGACACTGTTGAAATCGCCACAAAAAATGAAACGCAGCTTGGTGAAGCCTTTGTAGTCACTGACGTTGCAGGAGGACAGCCACTGCCTTACCGTGCAGAAATCGTGTATATTTCACACAATGCCGAAAGCAATAAAAGTATGGTAATAAAAATAACAGACGAAAATCTGCTCAGTATTACAGGCGGAATAGTTCAGGGAATGTCGGGTTCGCCGATAATTCAAAATGGACGAATTGTGGGAGCTGTGACACACGTTTTTGTAAATGATCCAACAAGAGGTTATGGGATATTTATTGAAAATATGCTAGCTGAAGCAGAGAAAAACAAATAATGGGCAACAGAAACACTCACTATTTTTGGTGGGTGTTTTTGTCTAATAACTCTTATAATTTTTTAGACAAAAAGCAAAAGTGAACTTTTTAAGAAATAAATTAACCAAAAAGGTTGACAAGAAGGGAGTTATGTGCTATAATAAGTGTGTGATTTGAAAATCATAATATAGGAGGTTGCAAAAAATGATTACTGCTTTTGGAAAATTCTTGCGTATATTGAGAATGGATAACGGAGAAATTTTAAAAACGATGGCTGAAAAACTCGAAGTTACATCTTCATTTCTTTCTGCTGTAGAGAATGGTAAGAAAAAAATCCCTGCAGAATGGGCAGAAAAAATCAGCAATTTGTATTCCTTATCTAATGATAAGATTATCGAACTGCAAAATGCCATAAGCGAAACAAATGAATGTGTTGAAATCGGACTCGCAAATCTCAATTTCAAGCAGAGAGAATTAGCATTTTCGTTTGCCCGCAAGTTAAATGGATTTAATGATAACGAATTGCAAAAGTTATGGCAAATTTTAAAGGAGGACAAAAACTGATTTATGGCAAATTTTGTTGCACAAGGTATATCAAGAAAACAGATAAGAGCTTTTACGAAATATGTTCGTGAATTATGTGGAATGACAGACCGTTTGTATTTCCCGGTAGTGGAATTCCTTGAAATCATTCTGCCAAATTTAATTGAGGATTTTACATATGAAATAGTTGAACATTCAAAAATGCCGGACAAAGAAGGTGAAACTATTCCAAGTCTTAATACAGTTAAAATTCGTGAAGATGTTTACGAAAAAGCTACTCAGGGTGACGGCAGAGCAAGATTTACAATTTTGCATGAAGTTGGACACCTGCTTATGCATGATAATGATAGAGTTGCACTTTGTAGAAAATCGGACAACGCTCCTTTAAAAGCTTATGAAGATCCCGAATGGCAGGCTGATGCTTTTGCCGGAGAACTTTTGATAGCAGAACATCTTGTCAGAGACATGAGTGTAAAAGAAATTGAAATTCGTTGCGGAGCATCTCACAAAGCAGCGGAATGTCAATATAAACAGATAAGGAGGTAGCTGAAATGTTTAGTATCGGTTTTGCTTGAAAAAAGAAAAAAACACATTAGAAAAGTTGCTGGTAACAACTAAGCAATGTGTTTCATCACGGATATGCCGAAAGCATACCTACTAACTGTAGTTATATTTTAGCATATTCGTGAATCAAAATCAATACTTTTGAGAAATATTTTCTCAAAAAAAACGAAAAATTTATCTATAGGAGGTTATTTTGATTCATGAATAACGAAAAATTTAATAATTATGATGTATTCCATGCTTTTCTTATTGAAAATGCAGAGTTTGACGGCTATATTGAATTGCCTGTAATAAAAACTAGCGATAAATTACCGGAAAAGGTTGTTACATTTTCAAAGGCAATGACAAAATCATGGACGGATTTTGACTGTTGGGTTGTGTTTTATGAGCACGATAAAGAATTTGAAAGGCTTTGGAATAACCCAAAACAGTATTTGGACAAGCTGAAGAAATTCAAAGGTGTTATCTCACCGGATTTCAGTTTATACCGAAATATGCCGCTTGTGATGCAGATGTGGAATACATATCGAGGCAGAGCTTTAGCTGTGTGGTTGCAGAACAATGATGTTGAAATCATCCCCAATGTAAGATTTGGAGATGAAAGAACATTTTCTTTCTGCTTTGACGGGATAGAAGAAAATAAAACTGTTGCAGTAGGTACACATGGCTGTATCAAACGTAAAGAGGATAAAATCTTCTTCAAAGTAGGTCTTGCCCGATTGGTGCAAAGGCTATCTCCTAAAACCATAATAGTTTATGGTAGTGCACCTGACAGCATATTCAAGCCCTATAAGGATATGGGTATCAATATCATAGCCTTTGAAAGTGAATTTTCAAAGTCCAGAAAGCAGGTGACTGCTTAATGGGTGCAGGAAAATCAGGAAATTTTGGTAATACAAAAGGCAGTAGCTTAGATGCGCTAAGTAATCTGCTAACTGCAGCATCGCTTATTCCGGGACTTGATACTTTTACAAACTTGGCATCGATACCTGTTGACCTTGCAAGAGGCGATTTCCTTTCGGCAGGACTTAGTGCCGCTGGAATGGTTCCATTCATTGGAGAAGTTGCAGACACAGCGAAGCTTGCTAAGATGGCTGATAAGGCTGTTGATATAAGTAGAGCTACTAAAACGGCTACTAATTTTAAAAGTTTTCCAAAAAAAATTCATATAGGAAAACAAGGGAAACACATATTGGGGCATAACAACTATCAAAAGGGTAAAAGTATTCTTAATATTTCAACAGGAGAT
>JAZNGX010000087.1:0-13981 GCA_045576675.1 Clostridia bacterium
ATCAACTCCTTGGCTCACAGAACGACATGGCTACGATCCGACTTCACTGTTATTACTACCATATATTTTAACATTTTTAATCGCAGATAAGCCCTTACGAAGAGCTTTGGCAAGCCGATGCTCGTATTCATACAGCCTGTCAACTCCGTAATCAAGAACAAACCTTACGCCTTCAGCCAAACCAACAATACCAACGATGTTTGGTGTTCCGCTTTCTAGGCTGTCGGGCAAAAAATCAGGCTGATATATGCTTTCTGATAATGTTCCTGTTCCACCCTGAATTAACGGTTTAAGCTTAATATCTTCTCTTACATACAAGCCACCTGTGCCAGTGGGGCCATACAGCATTTTATGCCCTGCAAAAGCAAGCATAGCAATGTTGTCTTTTTTAACATCAATGTTTACAACTCCTGCAGTTTGTGCTGCATCAACAAGCAGTGGTATGTTTCTTTCTTTTGCAATTTTGCCGATTTCATTTATAGGATTAATTGTTCCTACGATATTGGAGGCATGGTTGATAATAATTAATTTTGTGTTATCATTTATAGCATCGCTTACACTTCTTGCCGACACAAAGCCATATTTATCAGCGTTCGCAATGGTATAGTTTGCACCTGATGCAACAACAGGGCGAACGACTGCATTGTGTTCCATTCCGCCTATTACAACGTGGTCGCTTGATGTCACATATCCGTGTATGGCAAGATTAAGTGCAGTGGTTGTGTTTGGAGTAAATGCAATTAACGCCGGATTGTCAATGTTGAACAGCCGTGCAATAAGCTCACGGCACTCATAAATCTTTTCGCCTGAATACAATGAAAGCTTGTGTCCGGAACGCCCGCTGTTTGAAGCGTACTTTTGCATATAGCTGTTCATAGCTTTCACAACAGATTGAGGCTTTTTATGAGTTGAAGCGGCGTTATCAAGGTATATCATAAAATGTTTACCTCGCAAAAACCGCTTTCTGTCTGTTCATATACTCCTTTAACTGTAATTCCATAATCTTTTGCGGCGGTTAAAACTTCGTTTAAAAGGTGCGGCTCAATTATAAGACTGTATGAGCATCCGCCTTTTGTTAACTCTGTTGGTGTATGAACCATTTTAACACGCCTGCCACTGTAACGAAAATGATTTTTCATTCTCGTTGCAAGAGTAATAGAATTGAATTGTACATAGTACATAAAAAAACACCTCCGATAGCATTATATGCCATCAGAGGTTGTATCGTTAAATTCTGATAAATAATATTCAACGCTGTCTACCAACGCAAGCCAGGAGGCTTCAATGATATCAGGCGAAACACCAACTGTACGCCACACGTTTTTGCCGTCAGAGGAAGTAATAAGAACACGTACCTGAGAAGCTGTGCCGTCCTTTGAACCTAAAACCCTAACCTTGTAGTCGCTTAAATATACCTTTGATATATTGGGATAAAAGGTTTCAAGTGCTTTTCTCAATGCTTTGTCAAGAGCGTTAACAGGGCCGTGTCCCTTTGCGGCAGTTGTTTCATTTTTCCCGTTTACGCTTATTGTAATCATCGCTGTTGCACTTGTATCTATAACAGGCTCGCTTATCATTACGTTGAATTCAACCAAATCGAAATGCGGCTTAAATTTTTCAAGCTCTTTTGCAGCAAGAAGGTATATGGAGCCTTCTGCACCTTCAAAATCATAGCCCGATTGCTCTAATTTTTTGAGCTTTTTGAGTATCTTTTTTGTCTGGTTGCTGTCCTTGTTAAGTGACGGCTCAACTGAACGTATAGCAGGCAGAATTGCAGCTCTGCCGCCGATTTCACTTATAAGCACGTTGCGTTTGTTGCCAACAATTTCAGGCGAAATATGCTCATATGATTTTGAGTTTTTCAAAACTGCATCACTGTGCATACCAGCCTTGTGTGAAAATGCGGAGACACCGACATATGGTGCTCTTATATCCTGGTCAACATTTGAAATTTCATTGATGCTTCGTGCAACAAGAGTTAAATATTTAAGCTTGTTATCGGGAATACAATTGTAGCCAAGCTTTGTCTGCAGCGTTGCAATTACTGTGCAAAGATTTGTGTTTCCGCAACGCTCGCCGAAGCCACAGAATGTTCCGTGAACCTGAGTTGCACCTGCTTTAACAGCAAAATAACTGTTTGCGTCTGCCATACCAATGTCGTTGTGAGTGTGTATAGCAATTTCGACATCACTAAAGGTTGATGCTACAGTTTTTGTGATTTCATAAACCTTGTCAGGCAAGGTTCCACCGTTGGTATCACAAAGAACAAGCACATCTGCACCTGCGTTTTTTGCAGCCGCAAGTGTTTGCATAGCATATTCCTCGTCTTCTGCATAACCGTCAAAAAAATGCTCTGCGTCATAAAAAACATATTTGTTGTTTTTTTTCAAAAATTCAATTGTTTGTTCTATAAGCTTTATGTTGTTCTCTTTTGTGGTACCTAAAATTTCAGTAACGTGAAAAACAGAGGATTTGCCAAAAACTGCAACATAATCAGTTTTTGCATCTAAAATATGCTGTAACGAAGAATCTTCGTCTGCGGATTTGTCAAGCTTGTGCGTGCTTGTGAAAGCAACAAGCTTTGCATATTTTAATGTAAGCTTTTTTGCTTCTTCAAAAAACTCTCTGTCCTTTGGGTTTGATGCAGGATTGCCGCCTTCAATAAAATCAACACCCAAATCGTCAAGGTATTGTGTTATTGTAAGCTTGTCCTGAACTGAAAAAGAAATGCCTTCACACTGTGCACCATCTCGCAGGGTGCTGTCAAAAACACTGATTTTCATAGCCTCACCTACTCAATATACTCTCTTACTCTTAATGTGCAGCCGCGTTCCTCTGCAAGCTTTCTGCACTGATTTATGTCCTCTTGCGAAAGCAAGTCTACAACAGAGAAAATGGTTTTAATTCCAAGCTTTGCAGACTTTTCACCAAATTCTAAAAGAGCATCAAATGCAGCCTCACCGTAATCACTGTGGCACTGCTCTTGATATTCTTTTGCATTTTTGTTGTTAAGGCTGATTGAAACTATATCAAAAAGACCTTTCATATCAGCCGTTACGTCGGTTTTGTGTATTAAATTTGCCTGCCCGTTGGTGTTCACACGTATGGTTTTAACACCCTGTGTCTTTAGCCATTTTGCAACCTCAACGCAGTCATAAAATCTCATAAAAGGCTCGCCAAAGCCGCAAAATACTATTTCGTCATAGCTAAGCAAATCTCTTGTTTTTAAGTCGGCTATAATTTCTTCAACTGTTGGTTCGCGGTCAAGCCATAATTCGCTTGTTCCGCTTAAGTCGTCACTTGTCTGCCACATTGAGCTGTCAACCTCAGGCTGACCTTTTGATGCACGCAGACAAAAATCACAGCTGTTTGAGCATCTGTTTGTAAGGTTAATATATAAAGAATTTCCTAAATTATAGCTTATTATCATTAAAATCATTCCTTAATTCTGTAAACTGTTTTTGCATTGTTGTATGTGGTTTGTGACATTTCTTCAAAGGATACACCTTTAATTTCTGCAAGCTTTTCGCAAACATAGCGAACAAGTGAGCTGTCATTCCTTTTACCTCTGAAGCCATCAGGTGCAAGGTATGGGCTGTCTGTTTCAATCAAAATTCTGTCTGATGGAACAATTTTTGCAGTTTCAACTGCGTTTTTTGAATTTTTATATGTCACTGGCCCTGCAAAAGAAATGTAAAAGCCCATATCAATGTATTGCTTTGCCATTTCGGGACTGCCTGAATAGCAGTGAATTATGCCACGTGCAGTGGTGCTTTTTAGTATTTCCATTGTATCTGCGGCGGCATCGCGACTGTGTATTGTAATTGGCATATCAAGCTTCTCGGCAAGCTCAAGCTGTCGCTTGAACCAGTATTGCTGAACGTCACGAGGACTGTTGTCATAATAGTAATCAAGCCCGATTTCGCCTATTGCAACAACCTTTTTGTGTTGTGCAAGCTGCTCGAGCTCCAAAAGGGTTTCCTCCGTCATATCCTTTGAATCGTGAGGATGCATTCCAACAGTTGCATAAATGAAATCATATTTTTCTGTCAATGCAATGCTTGCTTTTGAGCTTTCGATATCGCAACCGATGTTTACAAAGTGTGAAACACCGCTGTCAAATATTTTTTTTATTGTTTCATCTCTGTCAATGTCAAATTTCTCATCATCAAGATGAGCATGACTGTCAAATAAATTAAGCATTTAAAAGTTCCTCTATAGGTTTAAGGGAATCTAATCCCGTACGCCTTTCACATGTTAAATTTTAGCTTTTTTGAATTGTCGGTCTCTAAAGGCATTAGCCTTAATTCGACCTTACGCATCAAAAAATCATAAATTTTCCTATGTGAAAGGTCGAAGAGTTTAGAAAGTGCAAATTTTTTGTGAGACAAGGCAAAAGCACAAGTTAATATACGATATTATCGAGCATTTTGCTGTAGTATCGCGTAAAATTTGCCTTTATAAACCGTGCGTTATTAGATTTCCTTAAACCTTGCCTCGTCAATTCTTGCGAATAACGGAGTTGCTGTGCCAACCTTTGCACTGTCTGCTATTGCTCCGAAATTGTCAAGGCTTTCCCATGTTAAAACGTCGCAGTTAATCTGCTGTGCAATTTTTTCTGCAGTTTCGGGCATAAAGGGTTTTAACATAACCGCAATGTATCTGATACATTCAACAAGGTTATATAAAACTGTGTTAAGTCTTGGTTTTGATGCTTCGTCCTTTGCAAGTGCCCACGGCATTGTTTCGTCAATGTACTTGTTGCTGCGGTGAACAAGTGACCACACTGCGTCCATTGCATCAGCAACGTGAAGTGTATCCATTGATTTTGCCATATCAGCCTTTGCCTTTGCTGCACAGCCTATAAGGTCGTTATCAAGCTCATCTGCGGCACCATTTTTGGATAATATGCCGTCAAAATATTTGTTAACCATTGCAACAGTTCTGTTGACAAGGTTACCCAATGTGTTTGCAAGCTCTGAATTGTATCTGCTTATAAAGGTTTCGTATGTTATTGTGCCGTCGTTTGCAAAAGGCATTTCGTGCAGTGCATAATATCTTACTGCATCAACGCCGAAGTGGTTAACCAAATCGTCAGCATAAATAACGTTGCCCTTTGATTTGCTCATTTTGTCTTCACCGAAAAGCATCCACGGATGACCAAAAATCTGCTTTGGTAACGGCTCACCCAATGCCATAAGCATAATGGGCCAGTAGATAGTATGGAAACGTAAAATATCCTTGCCGATAATGTGAACATCAGCGGGCCAGTATTTGTTATATAGCTCACCCTTTTCGTCGGGAGTGTAGCCTAAGGCAGTGATGTAGTTTGAAAGTGCGTCAATCCATACGTAGATAACGTGCTTGTCATCAAACTCAACGGGAACGCCCCATGAGAATGAAGAGCGTGATACGCACAAGTCCTGAAGCCCCGGTTTTAAGAAGTTGTTAACCATTTCCTTTTTGCGTGATTCAGGCTGAATAAAGTCAGGATTTTCTTCGATGTACTGCATTAGTTTATCCTGATACTTGCTCATCTTAAAGAAGTATGCTTCTTCAACGGTTTTCTGAACAGGGCGTCCGCAATCAGGGCAAATTCCGTTTTCAACCTGTGTTTCTGTAAAGAAGCTTTCGCACGGAACGCAGTACAAGCCTTCGTATTTACCCTTGTAAATATCGCCCTGGTCGTAAAGCTTTTTAAATATTGCCTGAACGGTCTTTTCGTGATAATCATCTGTTGTTCTTATAAATTTGTCATAGCTTGTGTTCATCAAATCCCAGATTTCACGCACCTGACCTGCAACATTGTCAACGTATTCCTTTGGAGTGATGCCTTCCTTTTCAGCAAGCTCCTGAATCTTCTGACCATGCTCGTCAGTACCTGTTAAAAAGAACACATCGTCACCGATTAAACGTCTGTAACGTGCTATAGCATCGGTTAAAACAATTTCATATGTGTTGCCGATATGCGGCTTTCTTGAAGTATATGCGATAGCGGTTGTTATATAATATTTTCCCATATTTACCATTCCTTTCAAAAGTACATTTTATTGTATCATATTTTTTCTGATTTTGCAAATTTTATTTCAGGTTTTACATTAACTGTGTTGTAATTATCATAAATAACCATTCCCGGCTTTGCTCCGCGTGGCTTTTTTACATTTTTTATTGTTGTGTAATCAACAGGAACATTTGCTGAATCACGTGCTTTGCTGTAGTATGCCGCAATTTTTGCCGCCTCAACAATAACGTCATCTGACGGGGTTGTTCCGTTGGTTTTTATAACAGCGTGACAACCGTGAATGTTTTTCGTATGAAACCACAAATCACTGTTGCGTGATGCCCGCAGGGTAAGCTCGTCATTCTGAATGTTGTTTTTGCCGACGTACAGTGTGTATCCGTCTGATAGCTCAAACTCCATCGGCTTTGATACCGCTTGTTTCTTTTTAGTATACTTTGTATTGCGTTTTACTCCGTAGCCCTGACTGTCAAGCTCGTCACGGATTTCGTTTATATCACGCTCGTTTTCTGCACGTGCAAGCTCTTCAGCGACACTTTCTAAGTAGTTAAGCTCAATTTCTGCAAGCTCCATTTGTTCAGCCGTCATAATTTCGGCATTTTTGCATTTCTGATATAATGTGTAGTACCGCTGTGCGTTTTGCGACGGTGACAGCTCTGGCTTTAAGCTTATTCTTATTATGTTGCAGTTGTCATAATAGTTTTCAACATCAATAAAGCTTGATTTTTCTTCGATTCTGTGAATGTTCGCAGTAAGCAAATCACCAAAAATTTTGTATTCTTCCTTGTTTTCGCAATCCTTCATTTTCTGTTGCTGCAGAGCAAGTTTTTTTGTGCAGCGTGTAATGTTGTTTTCGATAAATTTGTTAAGCTGAGCACTCTTTTGTGATATTCTTTCTTTTTTATCACGGAGGGAGAAGAAGCTGTCAATAGCATAGTTTAAGCTGTCACGTTTTTCGATTGTTATTGTACCGCAGTATTGTGATATATCAACGGCACTGAAATCCCAAACCTTTTCACCCTTATAAAGCAGACACGGTGCAAAGCCTTTGCACTTTATTTTGTTAAAGGCGTTGTATATTACTTTTGCAAAATGTGATTTCTGCTCATTTGTCATTATGCTTGTCAGTGTGTTTGTATCACCAAAGGCATTGAATGCAATTTCACGGGCAGTTAGAGGCCCTATACCTGTAAAGCAGTCAAGGATAAACTTATCTGCAGTTGTATCTGCATCAGCAAGCAGGACTGATATTTCGTCTTCACTTACAGTCATAGGATTACGCTTGCCCTGACCCGGCGGGTATTCGTAAAGCATACCGGGCAAAAGCTGACGCACCGCCGAAACAGAAAAGTCGACGTGCTTTATGCTGCCGAGAATTTTTCCGTCAGCTGAAACAAGAACAATGTTGCTGTGCCGCCCCATAATTTCGATTACAAGACGTTTAACTGACACGTCGCCAAGCTCGTCTTTGCCTTCAATGCATATTTCGATAACACGCTCAAAGTCGGGCTGATTAACGCCAACGACCTTGCCGCCTGCAAGGTGTTTGCGTAAAAGCATACAAAACATCGGTGCCTTGTCCGGATTCTCTTTTGTGTTTTCTGTCAGATGAACACGGGGAGAGGAGGAGCTGGCACTTGCGATAAGCCTGTGGTTTTTACCCTGACTTCGTATAAGTATATTTATTTCGTCAAACTCGGGCTGGTTGATTTTGTCAACCCTGCCTCCTGTAAGTAAGATGTTAAGTTCGTTAACGGTACACGCAACCGCAACGCCGTCAAAAGCCATTATAAATCAATCCTTTTTTGTTAATGTGTTTAAAAAGCCATACCAAAGATGTCGTTCTTTTTTGTGATATTCTTCCTAAACACTTTTGAATTACCTGTTAATTTTGGATTATAATAACAGAACAATATATATATAATATTCTAACACAAATAAACCTAAAAGACAAGGTCTTTTAGGTTTATTTACCGATTTCAGCATTAAGCTGTTTCATCATCACGGGGTTAGAGTTTTTGTAATTTAAAACCTGCAGAATAAATTCTGCCGCCATAGCTCTGTTAATTTTCACATAAGGGCGAACAGTGTTGTCATCATAGCCTTTTAAAATGCCGTAATCTGTCATACTTTGCACGGCATCAATACCCCAGTCCGGCACAAGGTACATATCCGCATATTGAACAATGCTTTTGCCAAGCACCTCCGGCTTTATTACGCCGTCAAGTATTTTAATGATTTCAATACGTGTTAAAATATCGTTTGGATGAAAATATAGCTTTCCGTTCTCCAGTGCTCCGCTTATTATGCCGCAGTCGTATGCAGTTTTGGCGTAAAGATTAGCCCACGCAGGTATTTCTGCGGCATCGGCAAAGGGGTTGGCAATATCACGTGCCTTGGTTACATCTATACCAAGCGCTGATATTAAAAGCACAATAAAGTCAGCTCTTGAAAGAAGGGTGTCAGGATAAAAGTAATGCTTTCCGCAGATTTCCATGCCCTTGAATATGTTTTTGTCTGCAAGCTTTAACGCCGCATATTGCCCCCAGTGATTGTACATATCCTCATATACAATGCCTGTGTCAACCGTGCGTGCTGAAGTGGGGGTGGCATCTTTATTGTCAAAAAAATCAAAAAACGCAAAAAACGGTTGTTTTTCACGCACAAGCTTTACGTCAGAAGCATAAACTGACGTTGCGAAGCAAGCAGATATTATTATGCATAACAGCTTTTTCATAAAAAATCATCTCCCTTTTATAGCTTTTGATACAAAAGGGAGATTATGCTTATAAAATATTTGATTTTTTACCTGATTTTGTAAATTTCTTCAGGTAATGCCTGTGCTTTGTTGAACGGCTTTATTCTAACGGTAAAGCTGCAATTTTCAGGATTAACCCAATACTTTTCAAGTGTTTCCGGTCCGCAGCTTCCGCTGCCAACGCCTGATACCTTGTAATCAAGATTAAGCACAGTTTCGTCGATATACTGCAGTTCGTTAATATGCTTTGCTTTTGTAAGATTTTCATCAGTGTATTTATGAACACTTATGTTAATAAGCTCGTCACTGTCGGCAAAAATGCCTGCACCGTAAATATCCGTTACTGCAACCCATCTTACATCAGTTTTGTTGCCGTTTTCCTGTGGGCGGACGTTAAATTCGTGCTGTTCCATAACTGTGCCGCTGTACAAGCCAACCATTGCACCTTCCTTTTTGTCGGCATAGCTCTCGTGTGGGCCTTTGCCATACCAGGAGATGTTGTCACTTTCCTTTGCAAGAATCATCTGCAGACCAATTTTTGCAAGCCTTGGAAGCGGAACGCCCTTTTGAATGTCGGAAAATTCCACATCTGTTGTGATGTACATTTCGCCACTGTTTAAAACCTTATAGGTGTATTTTGCCTTGATTGGTGCGTAGTATGTGGGCGGTCCTATAAGTGTAGAAATTTCAATAGTTGCCTGTTTGCTGTTCGCTTCAATAAGAGCAACGTTTTGCACATAGTGCTGCAGCTTGTCCAGGTTGAATTTGTACCACTGTTTTTCTATTCCGTTGCCAAAGGTATAGTCGTTATCAGTTGGTGCCCACCAGAAGTTGAGCCTCGGACCTTTTGAAATCAACTCTTTTCCGTTGTAATCAATGCTTGTTACAATACCCTTAACCTTGTCAAATACATATGTTACATAATTGTTTGTGACAGTGATTTCAAATTCGCTTTCTGTTGTTTCAAGAACTTCGTATGAAACAACGGCTTCTTTTGTTGCTTCAATCGGAAGTCTTAACTGCGAGTATGCAACAACGTAACCTGCATTTGCCCAGATTGTGTTATCCTTTAATGAAAATTCAAGGTTAATGTAATATTCTCCGTTAACATCAAGCAATGCTTTGTCAAACGGAACAGTAATTTCACGGCTGCCGTGCGGCTCAACGTTAAAATCTGTGATAGTTCCGTTTTGTACGGATTTGCCGTCACGTAGCAATGTCCAGCCACAATTCAAGCCTGATAAATCAATTCCGTCGTATCTGTTTATAATGCCGATAACGCCGTTTTTGCAGTCGATGTCATACACGTTAACAGGCTCTATTACCTTTTTGTATTCAATCAGTGCAGTGTGAGGCTCGTGCTCAGGGGTGCAAAGTCCGTCACAGCAGAAAACGCCGTCGTGCGGGAAGTCGCCATAGTCACCTCCGTACTTGTAAACAAGCTCGCCGTTTTCGTATTCACGCATACCGTGGTCTGCCCACTCCCAGATACAACCGCCTATAAGCTTGTCATACTTGTAATATAAATCCTGATAATCCTTTAATGAACCGGGGCCGTTGCCCATTGCGTGTCCGTATTCACACTGGAAGAATGGGCGTGGGTCGCTTTCGTCTTTTGCAATTTCTTCAAGGACAGGTATGTGTTCATACATTCTTGAATTAATATCTAAGTAATCATCTATGGTTGAATAATCAAAATCTTCGCCGTAGGTTGCGTTTTTCTTAAAAAAGCGGCTTTTGTAGTTTGCGCCCTCGTAATGTATCGGTGTAACGCTGTCACGCTGTTTTATCCATTGTGCCATAGCACGGTGGTTGTCGCCGCTTAATGATTCGTTGCCAAGTGACCACATAAGAATAGACGGATGATTTTTGTCACGCTCGTACATTCTTTCTGCACGGTCAACGTAAACATCTTTCCACATCGGGTCAACAGATAATGCATCATAGTCATCAACCTGGTTCATACAGTGGGTTTCAAGGTCTGCCTCGTCAATCACATATAAGCCATATTTGTCACATAGCTCAAGCCAGAACGGGTCGGGCGGATAGTGTGATGTACGCACGGTGTTGATGTTATGCTGCTTCATAAGTGTTATATCCTTAATCATATCATCGCGTGACATTGCAAAGCCTTTTTCAGTGTTGGTGTCGTGCTTGTTTACGCCTTTAAGCTTAACTTGCTTGCCATTCACAAGCAGCATTGAGTTTTTGATTTCTATTTTTTTGAAGCCTGTGTCTGTTTTGTATGCCTCAATAACTTCACCGCTTTTGATAAGTGTTGTAACCAAAGTATAAAGATTTGGTGCTTCCGCAAACCATAGCTTTGCATTTTCAACAGCAAATTTAAAGCTGTTTTTGTCACTGAGCTTTTGCTTTTCTTCATAAATTATTTTGCTTCCGTCAAGCAAAGCAATGCCAACCTCATAATCGCCTTTGCAGTTGTAATTTGTTACATCTACTGAAACAGTTCCGTTTTTGTACTGCCCGTCAAGGTCAGTTTTGACAGATAAGTCAAAAATGCCGCTGTCCTCCTTTGCAACAAGGTAAACGTCACGGAAAATTCCGTTAAAGCGGAACATATCCTGAGTTTCTATGTATGTTGTGTAGCTCCACTGATAAACCTTTACTGCGACGGTGTTTTTGCCTTCTTTTATATATTTTGTAATATCAAATTCGGCAGGAATGTGGCTGCCCTGACTAAAGCCGACCTCGTTTCCGTTTATCCATAAATGGAACGAGTTGCAAACGCCTTCAAACACAATGTTGATTTTTTTGTTGCTCCAGTTTTTCGGCACAACAAACTCTGTTCTGTAGCAACCTGTCGGATTCTCATATGGAACATACGGCGGGGTTACGCTAAACGGAACAGCCCAGTTGATATAATTCTTTATGCCGTAGCCAAAAAACTGCCAGCAGCCCGGCACGTTTATGTTATCCCAGCCTGATGAATCGTAATCCTGCATATAAAAATCCTTTGGAGAATATGCTTCAACCTCGCTGTAATTAAACTTCCAAACGCCGTTTAAAAGCTTAAAGTATGGTGAAAGCTCACGCTGATTGCTTATTGCGTTTTTTGCACTGTCATAAGGCAAAAGTGTTGCGTGCGGCTTTGTTCTGCCTCTTTGCAGAACGTTGATGTTTTGCCAGTCCGGCAATTGCTTATTCATAAAAATCCCTCCGATGTATTGACATTGTTTTTTAATTATATTAATATAGTATCATATTAAAACACGCAATTCAATTATAATATATTAATGTGAATATAACGATATTAAGGTGATGTTTATGAAAAATCTGTCAAGGTTCCCAATACTGACTGAGAGTGAAAAAAATCTGCCCTATTATGTTGTAACTGTGGGGTATAATGTGCCGCAATATGGAATTACCCGTGAAAACGGGCTGGATGAATATCAGATTATGCTTTGCAGAGAAGGTGTCGGCAAAGTAATGATAAATGGTATGGTAACAGAGTTAAAATCAGGTGATGTGCTTTTTATGGAAAAAAACACAGGGCATTGGTATAAAAATGTAACTGATGTTTGGATTACAGACTGGATTACCTATGACGGCATAGGTGTTCCTTACGCAAGCAAGCTTAAAACAGGGATTTACAGATTTGAAAACTTTGATGAAATTGCCTCTGTTATTGAAACAATTGCAGGCACACGCTATGGTCTTAAGTGGGCGGAAAACACAACGGTTTTGCTTTACAGGCTTTTGCTTTTGTGTAACACAACTGTTTCAACAGGAACAAAATCGGCTATGTATCGGTTAAAGCCTGCAGTGTCTTTTATCGAGAACAACTTTCACCGCGACATTTCGCTTGAAGAAATTGCGACAGTGTCGGGCGTTACCAAGGAGCATTTATGCGTGCTGTTCCAGTCTACCTTTGGTATGCGACCATTTGAATATGTAACTAAAACACGCATACAAAAAGCAAAGGAGCTGCTTGCTTCAAGACACGATTTGTCACTTGGCAAAATAAGCAGCTTGTGTGGCTTTAACAGTGCGGCATATTTTGCTTTGAAATTCCGGCAGTACGAAAACATAACGCCATCACAGTTCAGGCAGGAAAATTAGAATGTTGTATTACTTCATAGGTAATTTTAAAGGGGATATCAAAGCTGATATCCCCTTTGTATATACTACACCTATACTGAAGAAAGTGCCTGTTTCACAAGCATAGAATGGAGGAGTTAATTACAAACCTAAAATTCTTTTTGCGTTTTTATTGAAAATGTATTCCTTTTCAGAATCAGTTATACCTGTGTCAAGCAATACTGCTCCTATATACATTGGAAGACTGCAGGTGGGATAGTCTGAGCCGAAAACAAATTTTTCAACACCAACCTTGTCAATTCCGTAACGAAGCATATTTTGTCTGAACACACCGTAGCCTGAAAGGTCAAGGTAATAGTTGTCACATTCCTTTAAAAGCTCAAGATGCTGCATATATTCATCATATTCATCGGGGTGTGCGCCTACAAAGGTAATGTCGGGATGCTTTCTTATCATATCGGCAAATTTTGATGTGCTTGAATGAAAGCTTACAACCATATTATAGCTCTGTGCAACGTCTAATATTTCATCAAGCTCTTTTGTTGTATAATCCTGAGCAGGCCAGCCGTGAATGTATGGAACAAGCTCACCGATAAGATTAACTCCAAGCTTGTGCATACGTTCGATTTCTTCACAAGATTCCTTAACATAATCGGGATGAATGTGAAATCCCGGTATATAACTTCCTTTATATTTTTCTGCAAGCTCTAAGGCGAGGTCGTTGCTTAGCTTTATTGTTTGCCATTGGTTTTCGTGCCTTTCCCTGTCTTTAAAACAAATTACAGAGCCGCAGAATTTAACAACATTATGCTCAGCCATAAGCAGTGTGGTTGTGTCCGGTGTCATTCCGCAATGTGCTGCATAAGGGCATAGATTGTTGCTGTCTTTTGTATATGGATGTGTGTGAAAGTCAATTATTTCAAAATTCATAATTTTTCCTCCGATTTGTTAAGATATACTGATTGTATTATATATAAATTAATTGACAGTGTCAATATGTAAAAAAACAGAAATTATATAATGTATAAACGGCTTGAAATCAAGGGTTTTAAACAAATGTCATTTTTATAATTAATTTTAAAGTAAAAAATGAGTTATTGCATTTTGTTGTTCGTTTTGTTACAGTAAAATTAACAAAACTCAGG
>JAZNGX010000088.1:0-9993 GCA_045576675.1 Clostridia bacterium
CTTCGCTTCCGAGTTATCAATAATGCCTGAACACATACAGTCTTTGGTTTTTGAAGAGATAGCAGAATTAACAAGAGGCACTCTTTGGAATGGCAAGGAATGGGTTGCTGATTATCGAAGATTAAGAGCAATCGCTCATAAATAATCAAATTTTAATTTATCTAAAGATTTTTTTGGTTCTAATGTGATACGAACTCTCACTAAAAAAGATTGGCATCCAGATTATACAGTCTTTATATAAAGATTGTCGAAAATTTGCAAAAGGATGGATAAATATAAAATGTTAAATGTTACTGTAATACAACCAAAATATTTTTCGGGAGAAAATCCTGATGAAAAAATATCTGAATTTATACTAAGTGAATTGGAAAAAGTTACCGAGGGTGGACTTATAGTAGCCCCTGAATATTCAAATGCAGGCGGTCTTTCAGATGCAGAAAGTGAAATCAAAGCTCTGCCACGAGCAAAATTTATGCTGAAAAAAGCGGCTGAAATTGCAGAAAGAAAATCTGCGTATGTTGCAATAAACGTATTGGAACAGCGTGACGGAAAAATTAAGAACAGTACATATTTGTTTGATAAAAAAGGAAATGTTTCATTTATCTATGATAAACAACATCTGCCGCCATCAGAGGTTAAACTTGGTGTATCACAGGGGAATGACTCAGGTAAGTGTAAATGCCTGTGCGAAGTGGATGGTATCAGATTTGCTTTTATGACTTGTTATGATGTGTATTTCAACGAGCAGATAGAGCATATAGCCAAGGGGAATGCGGATATCATACTTATTCCCGGTTATCAGCGAGGAGAACGTACAGATATCATTTGCGCACAAGCAAAACTTACTGCATTCCGATGTAATGCATATGTTGCGAGGTCTTCTTATTCTATGGATACCGATGAGAATGGTGGATGTTCAATGATTGTTGCACCTGATGGAAAAATAATAAAGAATATGGGTAAGGAAATTGGTAGTGTTTCAGCAGAAATAGAACCTTTTGAAAAGTATATGAGAAGTGCAGGATACGGAGAAGAGCTAGTGAAAAATAATGACTTCATTTCTGCAGGACTTTGTCCAGAGGCTTTTTAACTGGCATCTAAAATATACTGTCTTTATATGCGGTGCTTTAGCACCGCCGCGATATGAATTCATATCATATCGAGTTTGAACGAAGGGAAAACATATCGATTTCACGGAGTAAAAATATCGAGCAAACTTTAGTTTGCATATCGACAAAATTTTGTCCCTAACTTGACAAAATCATATAATTATGTTAAGCAAAGAAATGATACTTGGTTAAAAAAATATTCTCGACAAATCGGGTTTTGTTTGAATAATTATAAACGAAAAAAGGTGTTTTAAAAAATGGATAATAAAAAAGAGTTTTTGGCAACAGAGCCTATCGGTAAGCTTTTGTTCAGACTGTCAATCCCAACAGTTGTGGCACAGCTTATCAATATGCTTTACAATATTGTTGACCGAATATACATAGGGCATATGCCCGGTGATGGCAGCTTAGCACTCACGGGGGTGGGCGTTTGTATGCCGATTATCATGCTTGTTTCAGCGTTTGCGGCATTGGTAAGCTCAGGCGTTTATCTTTTTCTCTTTTATCTGGGTTTCGTTAATCGTTATAGTGTTATGTCTGTAATTCGTGATGGTGTAGAAACAGAAGAACAAAATACACTTGTATCGGAATCTGATTGTGATTATATGGATGAGGGAGCAGCATATACGCTGCTCCCCCATCCATATAATCTGTTATTAAATCTCAACTTCGAAATGTTTTCCTGCCCAGTAAGCAACCAGTGCACATATGTACGCATAGGAGCAATGCTTATCATAGTCAAAATATTCCAGCACCTTATTGAAGTCTGCCAACTGTTCTTTTGAAATGTTTTTATCTCCGCCGAGCAGTCTTATATATACCGCCTCAGTAATGTCTCTAATCGGTAAAACGTAGCTCCAATGTTCTGTCGTAGGAACATAATACTGATATCCCTCAATCGCTGTGCTGGTTTTTGTTCTTGGTATAAAGTTGCTCCACATATTCTTACCCGGCTGGTCTCTCCACGATTCAAACGAGGAATTGATATTCTCATAATCAAGGCTTCCCTCATCAATTCTGTAGTCTTTAACCTTATCCACAACAAGTTTTAAAATATCCTCATATTTTTTCTTATACTCATCGTCCGGCTCAGCATCGTGAAGGAGTTTTATCGAAACTTGCATCTGAAGAAATCCGTACATACATGTTTTGGGAAGAAATCTTTCGGTTGCACGCTGTATTCCCTTATCGCGGATTTCTTTATACTTTTTATACCAATGCGCATCACGGCTTGCATACCATGCCGCAAGATAAATCATGTGTATACGGTTTGTTTCGTGGCTATAAAGAGTCGGTCCCCACATATTACATACAAGGCCCCTTTTACCGTCAGCTCTTAAGTAATCATATTCGTTTTCAGCAGTAATATTCTTTTCCGCACGCTCAGCAAAGGAAACTAAAACATCCGTTATCCATGCTCTGTGCTCATCTTTCATCATACTGCTTGTTAAATAGTGAAAAAGTCCATAAATACACTGGGTATACTGGTCTCTTGACGAATTTATATAATAGTTTTTTTTAGCAAATGGTGAAACACTTCTTGCAAGAAAACCTCTGTCCTCAGAGATGGTTGCACAGAGCTTTATGCCCGAAAGGAGACGATCTGCAAGCTCGTGTAATTTTTCGTCCTTTGTAACCTCATAGCGGTAAACAACAGCATCCAACATCAGAGGATTGTTGAGCATACTGTCCTCCATACCGGTACCCCATCCGCAAGGATTTGGTATCTGTTTTTCTACCTCCTCATCTATAGGCAGGTCCTTTATAAGACCATCTTCATCAAGTGAGGTTCTGTAGTCATAAATAAGATTTGTTTCCTTGCAGAGCATCTTGTTCTCAAAAAAATCCCAAATTTTATCCATGCACGTTTTAATTTCCATTATAAAACTCACTCCTTAAACAGATTGATTCACTTAATTCTTTTTTATGCCGCAAATATATCACAGCATTATCTGCTATTTCAATGTAATTTTTTTCAGTTTAATATAAATTTTCCCCTTTTTAATGTTTGTACTTTTCACGGTATTCACCGGGAGTCATATTGTATTCCCTTTTAAAAAGGGTGAAGAAATAATTTTTTGACTCAATACCGAGCTTAGACAGTATATCATCTATCTTATCGTCTGTATACCGAAGGAGCATACATGCAATCGAAAGCTTTTTCTCGTTAAATAGCTGAGACAGCGTTTTGCCATATTCCTGCTTTATTATTCTCGAGGTCTGTTTAACACTCAGATGAAGCATATCCGCAACATCGGTTAGTGTCAGCTTATCGGTATACCTGTAATTAACAATCTTTTCAATAATCTGAACATATTCTTTCGGCTTTTTATACTTTATTTCAGCAACATCCGATATACTCAGGGCTTCCGTTATTTCCATAACAATAAGCGACAAAAAAGACTTTAGTCTGTCATCATGAAACATATTATTTGCTTTATAGATATTTACGACCTCTTCAACGTAACGTTTTATTTTTTCTGTCATATCAATACTGATAATTTTGTTACCAAATTCAATTGCAGGAGCAAAAACCCTGAAAACATAAGCCTCGTTAGCCTTTTCTGCACCAACATAAAAATGCTTTGTCTCAGGCGGAACAATAATGACAGAATCTGTAAATTCCAGTATGCCCTCAGCAGTCGCAAGTTTCATAGTGTTATCCGGTGCAAAAAACAGCTCACATACTGTATGACGGTGAATATTCGACAACATATCAGAAAAGTTTACTTTTTCTCCATCAGGAGTCGCCCTCACAGAGTCACCGATATAAACCTGTGCATCTATATTTTTTATTTTTATTTCATAAGTTTCGAAACCGTTTTTTCTACCATTCATATTTACTCCTTGTTATTTAAAACAAAATTAAAGCCGTTGAGCAAAGTACAAGAATTATTTATACTTTGCTCACTTTGTTTTTATATACGAACACATTCACAGTCATCAGCATAAGCATATTTATACTGAATGCAAGTGAACTGTACGATAATTGATATAAGCTTAGTACATCAGCCTATATAAAAAATATAGCATAAAAAATTATAAGAAACAATACTTTTTCTTTTTCATTTGCTCTGTCCCTGACATACGATAAATATACAATAATAAATTTCACATTAGAATTAATGCTTAGACCAGTCTGATTTACTATGATATCATAAATAGATGAAGCAACAATCTGACCCAGAGTTTCGAACATTCCAATAACATTTAAGTTTCCGTGTTTTCCCCCGACAATACAAATACACGTATTAACTGTCCGCACTATACCGTAAATGCATAATAAAATCAGTGTTCTTACTGCCTTTATGGTTGTACTTTCTATCGCCAAATATACAGTTTCATATTAATTCCCATAGCCTTAACGTGATTTTTCACGTTAAAGTTCTCCATAAAAGCCTAACGCATCAAGCTTATTTTTCAGGTCGTTTATTACTTCTTCAGAACAAAGCTTTGCCGGCTTTTCTGTGTATCCCATATCAAAGCCAATTGTGGTCATAACCGCCTTCCAGTATGCAATATTTTTGCCGAATGCTATATTTATAAGCTTATTGTTTAGATTATGCTGTTCTTTAAGTGCTTCTGCTATATTTCCCGATTTGAAGTTGTTATAAATTTTCACTGCGGTTTTAGGCATAATGTTGTACGTCGTGCCTATAGCACCGTCAGCACCAACACAAAGACCACAAAGAAGCGATTCATCAGGACCGTTCAGAATATTCAGCTGACCGCCTTTTATTTGTTTTATCTGCTCCATTGCATAATAGTTGGGTACAGTCATTTTGATACCTGCAACGTTATCAATTTCCGACAGTTCCTTTGCGAAGTTGACAACATCGAAATTCACATTTTTTATATAAGCATAAACAGGGAATTTACTTTTTTTTGCAAGTATTTTATAGTATTCAATAGTTTCTTCCTGGTCGAAATACTGCTGAAGTGACGGCGGAAGTGATGAAATTGCATCAATTTTCTGACTGTTTGCATGCTCAAGCAAATCCATAACTTCATCAAAATGTCCTGCACCGATATGTGCCATTATCTGCCCTCTTCCGGCGTTTGCAGAAATAACTGTTTCCAACATCTGTTTTCTGGTTTTAGCCGGAAGAATTGTACATTCACCTGTGTTTCCACCAACATAAAATCCGTTTACTCCACCATCAAGCTGGTATTCCACCAACTTTGCAACAGTGTCCTTTTTTACGTCAAGATTTTCGTCATAAACTGAAAATATAGCACTGTATATTCCCTCAAATAACATTTTCCCCATAATTCAATATCTCCTTTGTTTGCTCTTATTTAGATATCTGATGTTTTAATCAACATCGGTAATATAAAGCCCATTATATCGTAAACTTTTTTCCTTTTCAATTAACAAAAGAGACATTATTTTTTAAAAAATGGGACAATAAAAATCAGCATTACGGGGAATATAAACTGCAAAAATGTACTTTTGTGCTTAGCTTTTTTATTCGATAAGTAAAAGGTGGTTTTATGAGAACTATTATTTTAGCAACATACTGTGATGATGTTGTTGCATTATGGGTTTTGGAGAGAACTGAAAATGAAAAAAATCCGTATATATTTCGTCAGAATAAATTGCAAAAAGTATGAATTACGGATTTTTACACAAAAATGTGAGGTTTTTTTGATGTGAATTTATATTGATTTGTAGTAAAATTAATATACAAAACTAAAAAAGTTAAAGGAGGAAGAAGATGAAAAATAAAATTATTACTTCTGTTATTGCAGCAACGTTGTTTTTTGTTGCTGTAGGGTTATCAGGTTGTGGCGAAAAAGAAGTGTCTGATAATAGCGATATGCCAAAGCTTAAATATTACAGTTTTTGTGCACGCTCTAAGACGCAAGATGGTGAACGTGAGGTTTTTGACAAGCTTAAAGAGATTGCACGTGAAGAGATTGGCGTTGATTTAGAAGTTAATTTTGTTGAGAACTCACAATATGAACAGCAAATGACCGTTAAATTAGCTTCAAATGAAAAATTCGATTTAATGTTTACTGCACCATGGCTTAATAACTATTCTTCTTTGGTAAGCAAAGGAGCATTATTGGCAATAGATGAGCTTTTGCCGGTTTATGCAAAGACTTATTATGAGTCAATCCCGAGTGAGTGGTGGGAATGTACAAAAATCGATGGTAAAATTTATGGTGCTATAAATCAGCAGGTTTTTGCAAGACAAAGCACTATGGTGTATCTGGATGAGGCTTTACAAAAAACCGGGTTTGATTATCAAAATTGTGAGAAACTTGAAGATTTAGAGCCATTCTTCGCTAAGGCTCTTGAGGCAGGATACAATACGGTTGAATATATTCTTTGGAATCCTATACAAGAATCTGCTTTTACTCAATATTTAGGAATAGAAACAATTGGTGGCGATCTTGTACCTGGTGTTATCAAGTATCACAATAATGAGAATATCACTGTATTAAATCAGTTTGAATTACCGGAATATAAAGATGCGATGAAACTATTCAGAGATTGGAATTTAAAAGGATATATAGCTCAGGATGCGTTGGTTTCCAATGCGGAAAGATTACCGATATTTAAGTTTAATCCATGTTACAAGCCGCTTTATACTGAATATGAAGAAATGCAAGTATTCTCAAAAGGAAAGGATGTAAAAATTAAGCCTGTTGGGGAAGGCTATCTTTCTACATCTAATGTTATTGCTACAATGCTTGGCGTTGCGAAGGTAAGCGAACATCCTGAAAAAGCGGTTGAGTTAATTAATCTTATTAATACCAATAAAGAATTCTATAACACAATGAGCTATGGTATTGAAGGAAGAGATTATAAAATCGTTGACAATAAAATGGAGATAATTCCAAACAGTGTGTATAATACAAATGGTGGTGCATGGGCTTATGGAAATCAATTTATGGCATATGTTCCCGTAGGTTTAGATGAAAATGTGTGGAAGGAACAGGATAACTTTAACAGAACATCATATGCATCGCCGATATTAGGATTCAACTTTGATTTATCAAATGTTCAAACAGAAATTGCAAATTGTAATGCTGTTATTTCTGAGTATTTAGAACCATTTAAGCTTGGCTTCCTTGATTTGGATGAAAAGTATCCGGAGTTTTTAAAGAAACTCAAGGACGCCGGCTGTGACAAAATAATTGCTGAAAAACAAGCTCAGATTGATAAGTTTTTGGCAAGTAAGAATTAAACTGTTTAATTGTTTGTTTGGTGTTGGATAACACTTATAATATTATAAGAGGTGAAATTATTATGAAAAAATGTAAAAAAATCTTGTCAGTGGTACTGACGCTTGCAATGTTGTTGTCATTGACAACTGTTGTTCACTCGGATGGTAGTGAGATGACTTCTGTTATATCACAATCACCGTATGTAAATGTAGCTTTAAATAAGCCTGTGGTTGTAAGTAACAGTGCAGATTTTGCAGAGGTTAACTTTGTGAATGCTACTGCAGCTGATTATGGCGATTGTGCAGCCGCATTCGCAGCTGATGGCATTAACCCGCGTCGTGAGGACAATTATGCGTTGTTGGTTGATGGTATCTGTTCAAGACAAAACAATAAATCTGGTGGAAATATTGGTGATGACAACTATTCTGATTTGTGTCATATTACTGCTGACGGTAACGGTGATGTTTACGCAATTATTGATTTACAAAAAGAATATAATATCAGCCATATCGATATACTTGCACATTTGCGTACTTTAAAAATTCAAGTTGTAACAAGTACTGATATGGTTAATTGGAGCGCTCCTTATACATATAATAACACACATTACCTGAACAAAGGTAATTTTTCAGAAGGAAATGATACATCATCATTTTGGGTTGATACACACCGAGTGTTTTTAGATTCTCAAAAGCCTGTACGTTATGTTAAGGTTTATCGTGATGATACACTTAGTGCATGGTCTGGTGCTGATGGCTTATGGATTTCTGAAATAGAGGTTTATGCTGCTAAGGGATATGACGAGCATGCGTTGAAAAATGTACAAGCTGTTGCTGCAACGATAACAAATGACAGTACAGCATTAAGTGGTGCTTCAGATGATATTACAACTGGAAGCGTGTTTGACAGCTTTTGGGCAGGCACATCCACAGATGGAAGTGTTGTAGATGTAACCTTTGATATTGGGGAAAATCAAAATATAACAAGTATGTTTTTGACTGGTACAGATGCTAATGGTGCATATACAGGTGCTATGGAGGATTTCAAAGTATATGTATCAGATTCATTGGCAGGCGAGCATGTTGAAAAAACTGCTGCAAATCTGGTGTGGGAACAGAAAACACCATATAGTGTTGCAGACCATGGAACTTTAGCAATAGAATGTGGTAAGAACGGACGTTATATAACCTTTAGTAAAAATGCAAAAGCAGCTGGTGAAACAAATAATTTTGCAATTGCTCATCTTCAGGTAAATGTAGGTAAAGGTATTGAAACTAAAAAAACAATATTAGAAAATGTAGCAGCTAAAGATGGTGTTACAATCGCGGCTCTTGCCGGTGGAGCTAGTTTTACAGGTGATTTGACAAATTTAATTGATGGTACAGCAGCAACTCAAGCATATATGAATAAAACTAATGATGTAATATTGATGATTGATCTTGGTGCATGGTACAATGTTAAGAAGGTAGCACTAACAACAGTTGATGAAAGTGTTAATAATACAGATTTGCTTAAAAATGTAAATATTATTGGCTCTATGTGTAAAAGCTGGGATAATGATGGTGCAGAAGTTCTTTTAGCTAATTTGGGTCCTGATACAAAAGAATATAGCACAAGATATGAGATGGATGTAAAAGCTTCCAACATAGTAAGATATATATATTTAAAGACCAGAGATTACAGAAATAAGGCTTTTTATGGTAATGGCTATATTGGCGCTGCTGAGATAGAAATATATGCAGAAAAAGATGTTTCTTACAGACAGATACCTGCAAGTAACATTAAAATCTCTGCTGGTGAAACAGGAGCATTTACTGCTATAGGACGTTCATCTAATGGATCTGTAAGAGAAATAGTTAGTAATGTTGTTCAGGAAATGATTTATGATAGTTCAGATAAATTAACTTTTGATTTTGGTTCACAATGCAAAATTGATGCTATTGGTATTGTGGGCGGCAACTATAAAGCATATGGCGGTCTTGATTTATATGGATATCGCGGCGGTGCAACTACAAGAGGAGCTTTTGCATTTATGTCCGGTAAATATGATAGTGCAACAAATACCACAAACTTTAATGTAAATAACTATACACAGTTACAAAATGATTCACCGTATTTGCAGCAATCTTCAATTTTGTTTGATAAAACAATTAGTACACGTCAGCTTCAATACACAAAACTGATTGATGGTCACGCATTGTATTCAAATGCAGCAAATGAAATGGAATGGGATAATGCTGCAAAGCTTGCTTTGATGGAAATACAATTTTTTGCTAAAAATATCCCTGTAGATGTTACAGATGTATCATTTACAGATGTTTCTACACCATTATATGAAATGTACAGCTTTAATGCAAACGTAATTAATAATACAGAGGCTCCTATAACAGTACGTGCTTATTTGGCTATATACAATTCTTCAGGTTCAATGCTTGACGGAATTGTTGTAGAAGAACCTGTTACGGTTGATGCAGGTGCAACAGAGCCGATTGGTGTAGAATTGCTTGGTTCTGATGGATATGATCCTGATGAGGGCGATATAATCAAAGTGTTTGTTTGGGAAGAAGGTTCACTTAAGCCATTTTATGGTGATGTTCAGACAATTCAGTAATAATATAACATATTTTATGATGGGGAATTTCCCCATCATAAAATATAAATGCCAATAATATGCAAGTGTTATAATAAAGGAGATAAGCAATGAGAA
>JAZNGX010000089.1:0-11233 GCA_045576675.1 Clostridia bacterium
TTGTTAGTAACCTGATTTAAAATGTCTATGGTACTGATTTCAACGTTTTCGTACAAGGTATCAGATATTATATGATATGATATAGCACCCATCATAATGATGATAACAGCATTTATAATAACATATGAAGTCAAAAGTCTTAAACTATAGCTTTCTTTAAGTTTTTTTATCATAAATTACACCTCAAAATGCGTTAATTAATCATTGCCTTACCAACCGTATAAATTTTAGCATACGCCAACATTTTTGTCAACGATATAAAGCTGGTTATATTTACCACAAAACAGAGCAAGACTCAATGCAGGTCCTGCTCTGTTCTCCAAGTTACTATTATTTAGCCTGATAAATCTTTACCCAGTCAACCTGCATCTGTGTTTCACCGGTCATTGTCTGCTGGAACGCATCTAATTGGATACAAATATGATGTGCTACGTCAGGAATTGCTTCTTTATCTGTAAGTACCCATACCAAATTTCCGTCAACGAACATTTTGATTGCATCCTCTGTCCATTCCATTGCAACTGTACGCCATTCTTTAGCATCCAAAAAGTGAATATATTCTTTCTGTAAGTTCTTTATATCATAGTGAATGAATGTTGTAAAACGGTTACGTGTTGTTGATGTACCTGTTTCGTACATATCATTTTCACCGTCAACAGGCCATTTTTCTGACTGAGGCCATGTTAATACAACACCGCTTGTTGCACCGCTTGGATCTTCATCAGTTCTAACACGGAATTCAAACTTACCATACTTATAATTTTTTCTGTGAGCCATACCGCCTGATACCAACTTACCGTCAACCATCTTAGCAGTTACTGTCAGGATACCATCTTTAACTGAGAATGCACTTGGTTTACGCAAGCCGTTTTTGTTATGTCCTGCTCCGTCATACATTAACCAGTTATTTGTATCAACTGCAGTACCGTCGAAGTTTTCTTCAAAAACCAAATCCCATTTATCGTCAGTATTTGATGTTATATATACTGTTGCAGTCTGGTCAATCCAGTCAACATATGCTCCTAAAGCTTCACCTACAAAACGTAGCGGAACCATAGTTCTTTCATTAATTAACTGAGCAGGTACATCAAGTGTAACTTCTGCTCCGCTAACCTGAGCTGTTGTTGAGCCGATAGGTAACACAATTTCAACATCGGCTTTTTTTGCTGTAACAGTCTGTGTAGCATCGTCCCATAAAACTTCGGCTTCTAAAGCTTCAAAGATAGCTCTTAGAGGAACTAATGTACGATCCTCAACAATTATAGGAGTCTGGTCAGGGAATAATACTGTCTTTGAATCAACTACTACTTGGATATCAAGCAAGTCAGGACTTATATCATCTTCACTGCCTGTGTCTTCAAAGATTTTGAATTCTGATAAACCAGGCCAAGCCCAGTCAGTTGTGCTTGTGCATGTGAAACGAACATATCTGCCTGTAGCCTTATAAATATCAACTACCTGTGTTTTGTTGTCCTGATTATCTTTCTTATCTACAACCGTGGTCCAGTTTTCATCATCATCAGATACTTCGATTATGTAACCATAAATGATGTTAACTCTTGGCCATACGATTGATGAACCTGCAATATTTTTAACTTCACCAAGGTCAACCTTTAACCAGTGACCCATATTTCCGTCAGCTGAAGCCCATCTTGTACTACGATCCCCGTCTATTGCATGAATAGCAATGTTGTTTTTACCTGTTTCTTCACTGTCAGCTGTAGCAACAGCACCCTTTGCAAGGTTATTTGGAGCCGCTGATACTGTTGTAAACTGCAAAGCACAACACAAACCAATTATGCAACCAAACAGACCTAAACTTAATAATTTTTTCATTGTACCCCTCCTAATGATAAATAATCAAATTGAATTCATTTAAAATTCAACATAATAGTACAATACTATTTTAAAATATTTTGCAAATAAATAATAGTAAAAAACTAACTATTAATATAAAAAATATGACATTTTAACAAAAAACCGTTTAATTCTGTTGTAATATTCTTTATGAATTTATTTAAGCTGTAATTCATTAACTAATGGACTCATTTTTGAATTCCATATAAAACCTTTTATGTTAAAGTTACTGTATTTAATATCATCAGCAGTCAACGTAACGGTTGAACGCACAGTATATTTATCTCTGTTAGACGGTATAATAACCGACTTTGGAATTACTTTAATAAGCCTATCGCCATCGTATAATGCCATATAAGTATTGCACATAATAAGTGCGTTGGTATTATATGCATTTGTCTGAAGCTTGTATGTGCCTGGTACAAACATCTTGGCATCTGTAATTACACTTTCATCCTCCCTGTAAAACGAAAGCTCATCAAACCATAGATTTGAAGCATCTTCTATGCTATTAATTTTAAGATTATCAACAGTAAAATATGACTTTGAGCTACCATACTGATTTGCACCTCTGGAACACATAGCCATTCTGTAATTTTTTGCATCACTTAAACATTCAGTAGCTTTGATAGTATGAGTTAAGGCCAAAGTATTATTATAGTACACATTTATTATATCATCAATAACCTCAATCTTCAAAGGTGCTGTACCGGCAACAGGCAATGCATACGATGTCTTTGTTTCAGATACAGTATATTCTTCAGTTTCACTGCCTGTACCATTACTATCCGTTACATTAGTAAGTATAACTTTGAACGAACCCGTACCCGCCTTTATATCGGGAAAATAATATACACGATATAGTTTCGTTCCATTTGCATCCTTTTCATTTTTTCTTACATCAACTCTGAAACCTGAAGGAAGACCACTTCCGTCAACAGTTACAATATTCCCACTGTAACCAAGCTCATATTCCAAAGTAAAATTCTTTGGAGTATAAATATCCTGAGTTCTTGCCCAGCTATCAAACATTTTCAATCGGTAATTTGAAACACCGCCCACATCCTGTATAACATCAATGTTTCGGTCTATTGCATAAAATGGTTCTGAAACGTTGTATGCTTCGTTCATAATTTCATTTTGTGAACCGACAAAATCACTTCTGTTTACCTTTTTAATCAATAAGTTGTCAAGATTAAAGCTACAGCCTTCTGCTCCTGTACCTGTTAATGATTGTATAGACAAGCAATAACTCACATCATTGCTGTTATACGAATTATCTATTACTGCATAAACCTTTTCATAATCAAAATATATAATTAGCTTATCTTCAAAGGTTACAAATTTAACATGGTGTTTTTTTAAACCATCAGCATCAGTCAGCTGATATTTTCCATTCCCTCTGTTTGCACCTTCAAATGAATATGGATTGCAGTGAAAATAATATCCGCTACCATCATCCCTGGCAATTCGTACACCGGCATATCCGGTCAAATTTGACAACCCGATTTTATTGAATTCGCCATAGCTGAATAAATATCCACCCGTCTTTTCACCTATCGGCTTTCTCATATTAATTTGGATAGCGTTAAAATTATTACTGGTAATATCAAATTCAACTGAGGCATTTTTAGGAACTTTTATATCATCAAACTTAATACCTGCAGGTACATTAAGTGTCATACCGTCAGATCGGCACTCAACAGGTGCAAAATCCGGTACAGTATCACAATCTTCATACAACACTACATTACTGCTGTCGGTATAATCCGGAGCTTTGGAAATCGGCGAATCGTTAATATCGCTAAAATCATCATTTGATTTCAAGTACAAAGCAACATTGTCTCCATAACCCTTGCCCGTTCCTTCGGTATTTCTATAAAAAAATACTGTAGCCTGAGTATTTTGAGGCCCGGTTGTAAACTCTATTGTTTTTTTGCTGTACACTGTAGTTGATGTTGATTCTTTTAATTCATTTCCTCCATAATTCTTAACACCGAAAGAAATGACACCATCGGTTTTTTCTGTTTTTACATCACCTGATAATACATATATTGTATTTGGTGACAAATCAACTATAGTTTGTTCAGCACCGGAATCCGCATCAAGCTCTATTGCATATTTCCCTTCAGAGCTGTTAATTGAAGTAATGCTGTGTGTACCATAGCAATTCCAAAAAGCATTGCTTTTTGATTCAAAACCCTCATTAGTAACCAGATTTGTATCCTGATATATTCTTACATAGTCTACCTGAAGCTTAACAGGCTGTGTAAGAGTTCTGCCACCGAAAATAGTATCTAACTGTATAGCAAAAGCGTGCTTTACATCAGGAATAGCTCTTAAATTATCAGTACTGTAACTCAACACACCGTCGACATACACCTCTATCCTGCCCGGTTTCCATATGAAAATAATATCGTGCCAAACCTTTGCATCAAAATTATGTCTGTAATTAATATGCGCATCAGTATTCTGGTTTGTCCCTGTGCCGTAATGCAGATTTGTTTCAAAATTATTTCTTGTAGAACTTGTTGAGGTTTCATAAATGTCATTTTCACCGCCCTTTGGCCAGCCAACATCATCACCTGGCCACGTTAATACAACACCGCTTGTAGTGCTTGTAGGGTCAGCGTCACATCTTACACGAAATTCATACTTCCCGTAAGCATAATACTTCTTGTGCATAATATGGCCTGTAACAACATCATATTGCCCTTTAACAGTTCCCATATCTGCCGTAATTGTTAAAATTCCATTATTAACATTAACTGCACTTGCCATACGAAAACCGTTGCCGTTATGCCCATTTTTGTTTCCGTTATCACTGTTGAATACCCACCAATCATCTTTGTTAATCGCTGTTCCATCGAAATTATCTTCAAAAACCAAATTCCATTCCGGCGCAGCGGCTACAAAAACAGACTGTGGTATAAAAGCTATTATCAGAACTGATGCAAATATTATAAAATATGTAAGTTTTCTCACAAGTTATTCCCCCGGATTTTAAATATTCTATATTAATCCTTGTTGCCATCTTTAATTATTTAGCCTGATAAATTTTCACCCAGTCAACATACATTTTTGTTTCACCCGTCATTGACGTTCTAAAAGCATCTAACTGAATACAGATGTGATGTGCAACATCGGGAATTGCCTCTTTATCTCTTAATACCCAGTGGCAGTTTCCGTCAACGTACATTTTGATTTCATCCTCTGACCATTCCATTGCAACTGTGTGCCACTCTTTGGCATCTACATTGTGAATAAACTGTTTTTGATAGTTCTTTATATCATAGTGAATATATGTTGTAAAACGATCACGTGTTTTTGACTGTCCTGTTTCGTACATATCATTCTCTCCGTCAACAGGCCATTTTTCTGACTGAGGCCATGTTAATACAACGGCACTTGTTGCACCGCTTGGGTCAGGATCACTCTTTACACGGAATTCAAACTTACCATATTTGTAATTTTTCTTATGTGCCATACCGCCTGAAACAAGGTCTTCACCAATCATTTTCGCAGTTACAGTCAGAAGACCATCCTTAACAGAAAATGCTCTCGGACTTCTAAGACCGTTTTTATTGTGACCGGGTCCGTCATAAATGTTCCATGTGTTGGTATCTACTTCTGTTCCGTCAAAATTCTCTTCAAAAACAAGCTCCCACTTATCGTCGTTGTTTGAGGTTACATATACAGTAGCTGATGAATCAACCCAGTTTACATTTGCTCCTACTGCTTCGCTCAAAAAACGCAAGGGAACCATTGTTCTGTCGTTAACAAGCTGTGCAGGAACGTCAAGCTCTACCTCTGCTCCGTTGATTTCAACCTTATGTGAGCCGATTGGAAGTTTAATTTCAACATCACCTTTTTTAGCTGATACAGTCTGCGTAGGGTCATCCCACATAACCTCTGCACCTAACGCTTCAAACAATGCCCTTAGTGGAACTAATGTTCTGTTCTCAACAATTATAGGTGTCTGGTCGGGGAACATCAGCGGATTACCATCTAGAATTACCATAATATCAATATAATTCGGGTCAACATCATTTTCACTTCCGGTATCTTCGAATACATTGAACTCAACTATACTTGCCCAACCCCAGTCGGTTGCACTTGTATTTGTTATGCGAAGATATCTTGCTTTTGTCTTATATTCATCGACAATTATCATTTTAGCTTCATTATTTTTTGTTTTGTCAACAACTGTTGTCCAGTTTGAATCATCATCTGAAGCTTCAATCTTGTAACCGTAGATTCTGCTTGGTGTTTCCCACTCGATTGATGAGCCAGCAATGTTTTTAACCTCGCCTAAGTCAACCTTTATCCAGTGACCCATATCACCGTCATTTGCAGCCCATCTGGTACCGCGGTTTCCGTCAACTGCATTTATTGCAAAGTTTCCCTTTTCAGTTTCTTCGCTGTCTACCGTAACAACTGCGCCTTTTGCAAGATTATTGGGTGCAGCCAGCACTGTTGTAAATTGCAGTATACAGCACAAAGAAATCATAAAACACACTAAACCAAAATTTTTCATAATGCCCTCCTTATGACAAAGCCTTATAATCACACAAAATAATATATAATATCATTATAAACCATATTGTGTATTAAAGCCAGCAAAAAACTAACTATTAATATTAAAAATATGACAAAAAGCATAAGAAAGATTAATCCCTCTTATGCTTTTAATTATTATAGTCCTTTTATACAAGCGTCAACAAGCTCGCTCATACTTCCTGTTGCAAGACAGATGTAATTATCACAAGCACCATAATAAAGCCTTATCTGGTCTTTGTCATAATCAGGAATAGCACCACAGGCAAATACTGTGTTGTCACAGTTGCCGTGTCTTTCGTAATCCATTTCAGGTGCTAAGATGTAGCTGTTGGTCTTACCTATTACCTTCCATGGCTCTTCCAAGTCAAGAAGCATTGCACCAAGGTAATAGTATGTGCCGCCGGCAGGTGTGAATACACCGTGAATAATATCCAACCAGCCTTTATCTGTTTTAATTGGAGGTGTAGGTCCTATTTTCTGAACATTCCAGAAACGGTATCCTGCTTTTAATACAGGCTTGAATTCACCCCAGTGTACTAAATCCTCGCTTGCAGAAATCCAGATGTCACCGCCTGAACCGTCACCGCCGCCCGGTCTGTCAAGCTTATAGTATTTACCGTTGATTTTCTCAGGGAATAAGCTTGCACCTCTGTTCGGGGGTGCAGTTACTATATCAATTCTTTCGTAGGTTTTAAAGTCCTTTGTCTTTCCAAGCATACCAACAGGTGACGCAAAGTCCTTAACCATAACAGGTGTAATCATATAGTATGTATCATCAATTTTCGTTGTTCTGTTGTCAATAAAATGATGATACAACTGCCATGGCATTTCATCACACTGTGTGCTGATAAAAGGCTTTTCATCAATAGTAAAGTGAATACCATCCTTACTTCTTGCAACGTGTGTCTGACCTACATCTCTGCCGTAGCCAACAGTTGCACCGTGCTCAACTATTGATAAAAGCAGTATAGTTTCATCACCGTACATAATAGGTGACGGATTGTAAATCTGTGCTACACCCTCGTAATCCTTAACATGAATGATAGGATTACTTTCGCAGCGTTTAAAAATCTTTGTTGCGTCTTTCATAATGTGACCTCCATTGTAAATATTAATAATTAATTTTAATAATCTTTGAAACTTTGTCCCAGCTTGCACCCGAGCCTAATAAATTATTAACCAACTCAACAGGCATCATTGTTCTGCTGTTTATTATTCTTGTGGGAACTGCAACCTTAACCTCATTACCGTTTACATAAATTATATCGCTGCCGGTTTTAAGCTTAATTTCGGAGGTATCGTTTGATATAACAACACTTTGTGTTGCATCGTCCCAGCCAACCGTTGAATTTAATGCCTCAAATATGCTGCGAATGGGTACAAAAACTGTACCTTCAAATTCAACAGGAGCTACATCTGACTCTATAACATTGCCGTTGATGTTGATTTTTATACTGTTATTCTTAGAAGCATCATCAAAGGCTTTGCCGTATGCCCAAGTGCAGCTGTCATAATACTGAGTGCCGCCGTTAACCTTGGTATATACCTCAATCAAGTTATCACCGTTTGAAAGCGAAACATTCCATTTAAAGATATGACCATCACTTTTTTTGGTGCCCATTGACACACCGTTAACTCTTAATTCTACCTCTTCACAGTTTGAATATGCCTTTACCTCAATATCCTTGTTTGGTCTTTCGGTAAAATTCTTACTGCACAGGTGAACAAACATGTCTTTTGACCAGTTTGCCTTGTAATAATAGAAAGAATCCTTTTTGTGCTTTCTGTCGTAAGTTACAAGTCCCTTGTCATTTCTGCCCTTGGTGTCGCCCTCATCTCTGTTATCAACAGCAAAGTCAAACATATTCCATATAAACTTACCCCATACAAAGGGACGTGTTTTCATAGCACCATAGTAAGCTTCGTGAAAAAGAGACTGGTACTCTTCTGTGTGATCGTTTGAATACGGATTATCGCTGTGGAAGTAAATGCTTGAGCCTGCACCGTATTCACTAAGAGCAAACGACTTACCGGGAAAATGCTGTTGAACATAATCCAGCCACCAAGCTAAGTCATTATAATTTCCACCGTACCAGCCGTAGTATATGTTAAAACCTGTTATATCGGTGTGCCAGTTAATGGATGCATCGTCGTGACCTGCATTAGTTGCACAAGTAGAAATTCTTACAGGGTCTTCTGTATGAACAATGTCATTTAATGTCTTTATAAGCTCGTCAGTTTCGTTACCTTGTTTTATAGAAAGCTCATTATACACACCCCAGAACATAATTGAAGGGTGATTATAATTTTGACGAATAAGCTCTGTCATCTGCTGCTTACAGTTTTCTGTAAACTCAGGTGTTTTGGTAATAGTGTTAACCAAAGGTATCTCTGCCCATATTACCATACCGTTAGCATCACATAGGTCATAGAAGTACTGTGCGTGCTGATAATGAGCAAGACGTATAGCGGTAGCACCAAGCTCCTTTATAAGATTAAAATCTTCAAGATGTTCAGCTTTTCCTATTGCCCAGCCCTTATCAAGTCTGTCCTGATGACGGTTAACACCATACAGGTCATAGTACTCACCATTTAAAAAAAAGCCTTTATTTGGGTCAACGTGGAAATATCTTATGCCAAGCGGAACAGTAACGCTGTCAAGACATACATCGTTGTTAATAATTTCTACATTGACATTATACATATACGGGTCGGAAAGACCGTTCCATAAATGTGGGTTTTCAATGACCGTATTCTGTACAAACTCAGTTTGAATCTTTTCCTTAAGTCTGAATTTATTGGAAAGTGTTTTAACAATATTATTCTCTGCATCGGAAATTACGGTTTTTAAGGTTACGTCTTTATATGTGCCGTAATTATTAGTAAGCTTAACCTTAACAGAAATATCTGCAGATTCTTTGCTTACATTAGTTGCTGTCACATAAACACCCTGACTTCCGTAGTCCATAAGACTAACAGACAGCTTATCTGCGGCAATCAGCGAAACATCTCTATATATACCGCCAAAGAAGGTGAAGTCTGCACTAAGCGGCGGAATATTTGCGTTATGCGAGTTGTCAACCTTAACAGCTATAAGGTTAGCTTTGTTAAACTCGACAAAAGCTGTTATGTCAAATCTGAAGGTTGCATATCCGCCTTCGTGTTTTCCAACATATTTATCGTTTATCCATACTTCAGCAACAGTATTAACACCCTCAAACTGTATGTAGAGCTGTTTGTTTTTATACTCGCTGCCGATTAAAAAATGCTTTCTGTACCAGCCTGTTCCTCTGTAATAATTGCTTCCGCCGTCCTGACCGTCAAGATTATTCCAAGTATGGGGCAAATCAAGAGTAGCCCAGGCAGAATCGTCATATTGGACTTTATTACAGTCGATAGCACCGCCTTTGACAAACTTCCAGCTGCCGTTAAAATCAATAGTTTCTCTTGTTACACCGGGAGAAATGTATGTATCAGCACTTACCAAGATACTACCAAAGCAAGCTGCAGCCAATACTATAACTAAAACAAACAAAATAGTTTTTCTTAATAAAATATTCATAAAAATCACCTCGGTAGTGATAAATAGTTACTTTGAAATTTTTAAACATTCACCAACTGTATAATTAATTTCCTCACCGTCATTTAGCTTGAATCTGCCTTCACCATCTGCAAAGCAATAGAAGGTATTGTCCTTTTCTACTACCATCGCTGCAGATCCACAGTCGGTAATAAAGGTTATGTCCTGATTGCAAAGTGACTTTTTTACGTTGTATTGTTGCTGTTGCCTGTCATCAAGCTCGCAGTTGAAATCAATCATATTTTCTTTTGGCGAAACAGCAATCAACTGTGCTTCTTTATTAATTGCACTGTTAATGTTTTTAATTTTAACCGTATGCGGCATTACACACCAGTCTCTGCCATAAACACCCGGCTTATCCCAAACGGTGTCGTGGTCAATTTTATAAATGTTGTAAAAACCACCGTGTGTTAATGCTGTAATTATGTGTGCAGAAGAATTTTCATATGCCGCATTTTCAGCAATGTACTTCATTTTGGTGTTATTAGAATCAAGCATACCACGTCTTGTTACGGACAAGCGGCTGTCATAGGTATCAAGACCCTGAGCGTCAATATTTTTCATATTGTCGATAGCCTTATCCATAAGCCTTGTGATAATATTAGCTCTTGTTGCTATACCGTAAGTATCTTTTATAACGCCAGCTAATTTATCAATATAGCTAAGTGCCTTATCCTTTAAACCGTGATATCCCTGAATGTTGATTTCATTTTCCACCTGAATCATAATAACTCGTCTTGACTTGTCATTATTCTTTATGTATGTGAACAGCTTTTCGATAATGTTTTTTTCTTTTTGGAAAAGCTCGGCACTTTCAGGGTCAAAAGCACAGCATTTGCCCATATCATAACCGTCTGCTACAACGCAGTTTCCGTCAGCGTCTTTTTGATGCCAGCTGTGATTGTTAAGCACCCAGTCGGGAGCAAAGCGAGGGTCTAAGTGGTCACAGAAGTTTGTACCTGCCCAAACTATGTCGAGTCGCATATCGTATTTCTCAGCCTGAGCTATAACCTTTTCAATTATTTCAAAGGAAATCTCACCTTCCTTCGGCTCAAGAGCTTTCCAGTAAAGCCAGAAGGTGAAAACCTTGTAATTAACTTCTGCGGCACGTTTTATATATTCCTCATAATCAGCCTCAGGCGGAAACCATGACTGAACAGCATTATATAAAAACGGTTCTCCCTCTACCTCTAAATAGCTTTTTTGAAATTCATTTTTTAATATTTTTGAAACTGT
>JAZNGX010000090.1:0-7654 GCA_045576675.1 Clostridia bacterium
AGTTGAAAATGCAAAGATTATGATATGGGAAAATACAAATACTTTGAAACCATATATAGATCCTGTCATTTTAACTTTAGGTGGTATTGACTTTTTTGGAAACGACTATCTGCTTTCGCAAAACATTAATAGTAAAAACAAAGCAATAGGAAAAATAAATAGTATTAACGATGTAGATGTATTTTCATTTGTCCCTCAAAATGATGGATTGTATTATTTTGAAACACTTTCGGATATAGATACTTTTGCAAGTTTATATGCAGATAATAATTTAACAACACCAATATCAACAGACGATAATAGCGGTGCGGATAATAATTTTAGATTATCTGCTACATTGGAGGCTGGAACAACCTATTATCTTTACATGAATGGTAGAGGTGAAGGACAATACACATTAAATTATGGTTACTCAATAGGTAATATATATGGAACTGTTAGTCCTGTGAAGTTTTTTGATGATGATACAGAGTTTAATTCACTAATTGAAGGTAAAGTTGAATTAAATACATATTTTACCGGAGAATTTGTGGCGACAATGCACTTGAAGGACTGGAGTGTGAGCAATAACCAATATGCTTCATATTCTATGACAGGGGTTCATTCGGGCGATTATCTTGTTAAAACTAAAAGACCGGGATATCTGACTTGTTATCAAAAAATATCATTAGTCGATAATGCGATTGATTTAGGAAACATTACTTTAATTCCGGGAGACGCAAATGGCGATGATGTTATAGATTCGGTTGATTTGAATTTAGTAAATAGTCTGGTTGGCTCTGAATATGGAAGTGAGTCTTATGTTGTTTCAGCGGATATAAATTCAGATAAAGTTATAAATGCAGAAGATGTAAATTTAGTTAATGCCAATTTGAATAAAAACTCTAATGAATATGCAAGTAATGTAAATGTTCTTTTTATAGATGTTGAAACATACGATACTCAGTTAATTGTTACAGGCAATGCTGCTCCTAACTCTACTGTCAATTGTGTTGTTTTTTATGAGGGCTATAGTATTTATGAGGGTGAAACTGTTTGCACGGCAGATGGGTTGCTTGAATTCATTGTTGACTTGAATAAAAGCGGTAATTATACGGTTCTTGTGACAAGTGACAATCAAGCATACGAAGTTACTGAAATTATTACATATTAGGGGGGATAGTGAATGAAGAGATTAATTTCTTGTTTGATAACAATTACATTATTATTTTCTTTAGCAATACCTACATATGCAAATGCTCCTGTTGTGGTTGAAAATGAAATTGATATGAAAGAAAAATATGTAAAGTATTTGGGTGAAAATCCGGAGCTTGAAGAACGGCAAATTATAGTTAAATTCAAAGATATTAGTTCGGAACAAAATATGGGAAAGATAGAGAATTTAACTGAGGAAAAAATCGCTTTGGGCGATGTTGCATTTGGTAATATATCAATGGGAGAGATATCCATTGCTGATAAGGCAATGACTACAATTAAAAAGCTGAATCTATCATCAGACTGTGATGTGATTAGAACTATTGACAGTTCCAATGTTACTATCCTTCAGGCGAAAACGGAAAATGTGTCCGATTTACTTGAAACACTTAACAGTGATGAAAGTATTCTTTATGCACAACCGGATTATAAGGTGAATATAGCTGAAACATCAATTGATGAAAAGCAATGGGCTATACAGAATAACGGACAAACTGTTGACAGAAGTACAGGGGAGTCTGGTTTTGATATTAATTTAATTGATGCGTGGGACATGATTCGTGGAACGGAAGAAGTTGTTGTTGGAATCATAGATACCGGAATAGATATATCTCATTTGGATTTAGCAAATAATATATGGACAAATACAAAAGAAACTGTTAATGGTGTTGATGATGACAACAATGGATATGTCGATGACATATATGGATGGGATTTTGTGAGCGAGGATAACTCTGTGTATGATATGGATGCTTTGGACGAGCACGGAACTCATATGGCAGGAATAATTGCAGCGAATGGCAAAGTAAGCGGGGTAGCTCCTGATATAAAAGTTATGCCACTCAAAGCGTTAAATTATTCGAGTGGATATACCTCAGATATTATTGAGGCTATAAACTATGCTAAAACAAATGGGGTTAAAATAATAAATTGCAGCTTTGCAAGTATTGAATATAACCCTGCATTAGAAGAGGCTATTGCATCTAATCCAGATATATTGTTTGTTTGTGCGGCTGGAAACTATGGTAAACCAACAACAGAGATTGCTACATTCCCAGCTTGTTATGATTTGGATAATATAATTACTGTATCGGCAGCTAATAATAAGGGACAATTATCTGAATTTTCAACATACGGCGATTATGTTGATGTATGTGCTCCGGGTGTTGGAATATATAGCACAATTCCTGAAAATCAATATGATTTTAAAGATGGTACTTCTTGCTCAGCGGCATATATAAGTGGAGTTGCATCACTTGTATTGTCAAATAATCAGGATTTGAAACCTATAGAAATAAAAAATAAAATTATAAATTCAGTTGAAAATCCGTTACCAAAGCAAAATGATAACAGCAGTGCAGAAGCTGAAGGGTTAGTTAATGTAAAAAACGCTCTTTTAGCATCGGGCAACATTGGTAAAATGGATGATTTTGAATATTCTGTTGATGACGGTTCTGTTGTTAGATTTGAAAAATATCCTTATGAATTTGTAAATGATAATGGAATAATAAAATTGCAGTTTGATTCCTCGCAGTTGTTTACGCAATTTAATTTTAAATTGTATCAAAGCACAGAGAACAAGGAACACTCATATTTGGTTAATAATGATATTGATACAACAGATGACTATATTCTTGAAGATTTTATATCTAATACAGACTATAGCTTTTCAATCAAAAGTGTTATTGATGCTGTGACTACAGAATACATAGGTACGTTAAAATATGTTGATGAAGATAATATAACATATTTGGATTTCGATGTTATATCAGAAGAAAGTTACGGAGATATTCCAAACACTCCGATAGGGGAAACACTTTATTATACTGCTGATGAAAAAGAAGCATTAGTTGAGACATTGGCAGTAGGAACTAAAAATGAAGTGGAATACAATGACGAAATGGAGTATGCTGATAGAACATATGATGATTATGATAACCTCGGATATATGAATGATTCAGATGATGTGGATTATTTTAAAATAAAGTTTAATGATTCGGGAGTTGCGAATTTTTGGCTTGGAAACATCCCAGCTGGTCATGATTATGACTTATACCTATATGATGAAAACGGTGTTCAACTTGCATACTCAAATAAAAGTTCAAATGAACAAGAATTGATTTCATATTATGATGTTAAGGCTGATACGTTCTATTATATGAAAGTCACTACATTTTCAGGTAATAGTACATCGTTAAAATATTTGCTTCGAGCAAAGTGGTATGAATCATACAGTGATTATGAGGATAATGATACTTTCTCTACAGCTTATGTATTGCAGGGATTGATACATAATAAAATTACAGAAAAGCTATCATCTTCATCGGATGTTGATTATTACTATTTTCATGTTCCAGCGGATTCTGTTTTTGAGTTGAAATTATCTCGACCTAATAGCAACTACAGATTTAGGATATATTCAGCATCAAACACAAGCTCATCGTTGACAAATACTTCGGCATACTCATACACTCATATATTTTCAAGTGGGTATTATTACATACAAATATTTAGCATATCAGGATATTCTTCGAGTAACTACACTTTGACCTTAAATTGCCATCCGTTGTATTCAATTAGTAGTGAAAGTATAAAAAACGGAACAATGTCAGCAACAACTGATAATGTTTTTTATAAACTTGTTGTTTCCTCGGATATAGGTATTCAGGTTGATTTGACTAATTTTGGAAGCTCTGATTTTGATTTGTTTTTATATAATAGTTCGTTTGCTGAAATAACAAGAAGCGAATTGACAGAATCTGCCGAATGTGTGCAATCTGTTTTGGGGATAGGAACATATTACATTCGAGTCAAACGATATGATGGCAGTAATTTGAATTTTACTATTGAAACAACAGTGATTTTAGATAGTAATGATGCTTATTTGACGAGTTCAGGATTCCCGTCTGAAATGAAAGTTGGAGATGTAAAAACCGTTACAGTATCTGCTGAAAATACTGGTGCAAGGACATGGACTGCTGCAGATGGATATAAGCTTGCTGCATTAAATGATAGTTTATCATTTGGTTCGAGTGACAGAACATTAAATTCATCCGACAGTATCGGATATGGCAGTTCAAAACAATTTACATTTAATATTATAGCACCAGATGTATTAGTTGAAACAAGTTATACTACTGGATGGAAAATGAAGAAAAACTCATTGTCCTTTGGTGATAAAATTACAAAGAATATAACTGTCAAGCCGGATTATGAAGAATTAACATTAAATTCATTCACGAATGTGTATGGGGAAGCAACGAAACAAACATATATGTTTACCGTTGAAAGTTCCGGATATTATGCAATCAGAACTTTTTACTACTCCAAAGAATGTGATACAAAATTAACTTTATATAATTCTTCGATGACGGAGATTACGGATAATGATGACATCTTTTCAAACAATTATTATTCACGAATAGAAGCATATTTGTCTCCGGGCGCATATTATGTTGATCTTGAAGAATTTAGCAATAAAGAGCTTTACTGTCAGTTGACGGTTGAGGAATTTGAATATACAACAATAACAAGCGGTTCATCAAAAAACTTGACGAATGCGTATGAGGGTTATTATAAGTTTACTGTATCGTCGTCAGGGACATATATTATTGGGACGAAATTTTATTCGCAGAATTCGGATACATATTTACTGTTATATGATGATGAAATTGCGGAAGATGCAACTTTAATAGAGTATAATGATGACGATTCGAGCAATTATTCACGAATTGTTGTTGATTTGAGTGCAGGAACTTATTATATCAGAGCAACTACATATGATTATGTGAGAGATGCTGCAAGAAAAAAGACTTATTGTAAAGTTTCGCTCACAAAGCAATCTTCGACTCCATCGGTAGATTATACGGCAGATATTGATATAACATATCCGTCTAACAACTCTATTGTAAGATTGTATGATGGAGCATCGCTTAAAATTTACGGCACAGCTTCAAATGTGAGCAATGTTGTTGTGAAAGTGAATGGAAGTACAGTTTCAGGTGTAAAGAAGAGTGGTAATAGATTTGAATGTAATTATACAGCTAACGAAAGCGGTGATTATACCATTGTTGCAACCGGCAGTGCTTCATATGGGGGTTCAAATCCATCTGATAGTGTTAATGTAACGCTTCTTGTAAATGATGATGGTGATACATTCGATACGGCAACATCTGTTAAGGTTGGAACGGAACGAACAGCGGCGATAGATTATGAAGAAGATATTGATTGTTTTATGTTCTCACCAAGCAGAAGTGATATGTATTCCATTTATACTACAGGTTCGACTGATACAGTGATAATCGTATATAATTCATTATATGCTTTGAACGCATATAATGACGATGACTATACACAGACATCAAATCTTAATGCTGATGCACCGTTGTATTTGGAACAGAATCAGCTTTATTATATAATGGTTCACAGTGCAGAACAAAACGGTACAGGAATGTATAATCTGTGTATTAACAGATTATCAGATGATAATGTTAGTGCAAAAACTCTAACTTATGGAAGCGTCTTAAACGGAAGAATTGATTATCCGGAAGATGAAGATGTTTATGCTTTTTATCCTGCTGATTCAGGAACTTATACTTTTAAAAGTTTAGGTGCATCTGATGTTATGGGGGTTGTGTATGATAGCAATGGGAATTTTATGGCGTTCAATGATGATAAAAGCGAAACAGATACAAACTGCGAAATTGTAGTAGAATTGGATGCTGGCGGACCGTATTATTTTGCAATAAAGCATAATTTGAGCTATATGTATAGACAAAATTATAAGATTACAGTAGAATAGAAGGAGGAAAGTGTCATGTTAAATAATAAAATTAATAAGATAATATCGTGTTTTCTTGTCTTTATAATTTTTACCTCTCTTTGCATAAATGTTGTGGCTGAAGAAGATTCTGGCGATGTTGCATTTACCGGAATTATTCCTGAAGATGTTGCTGTAAAAAATGGCGAGGTGTTTAATTCATTATACGAAACACTGGATCCAGATGCAACATATTCAGTTAATTTGAAATATGATTCTCAAGGCAGAATAGTAGAATTTATAATTCAATATGGAAATGTTCAGGATAATGTAATTATAGATTATGCGGACGATGGCACATTTCAATTTGATAAGACCACACAGGAGAGTGTTAGTTCGATAGAAATGTTATCAACCATAAATGAGAATGTTTCATTAATGAGTAGTATTGGTAATTACGATAGTAAAATGACTGATTCTGCAGTTAAAAAAAGAATAGAAGAAGCTCAATTAGTATGGAATAGTAATGTTACAATGCGTGAGGCAGCACATATTGAAGCTGAGATTGCACGAGCAGACTATTGTGTGGTATATCCAAAATCTACATTTGCCAGTTTATATTTAGAAGATGGTAATTTGAACAATGGTACATATTTTAGAAGAGTTATGCGAAACACATCACCGCAAATGTACGGTTCAGATGTCATGGCGTTGCAAAGAGCGTTGATGGCTTATGGGTATTTAGATTCTACAGATGTCAAATTGGAGGAATATGGATATTTTGGACCATCAACAGAAGCTGCCGTGATAGATTATCAGACAGACAAGGGACTATATGTTGATGGTGAGGTTGGAAACAGCACTATAAAAAAGTTATTTAGTGCAGGAAGCATCAACAATAAAGCACAAGTGAATTTTGATGGATTAAATAGAATAAATGTGTTTAAAACAAAACACAATTTGGTTTGTGATGCTTTAATATCTCGATTATCAATTACACCGGAAGATATGTTAAAAGAAGCATTTATTATAGGTGCAGGATTAAAAGGAAATGGTGGTCGTGCTGATGTTGTTAGAAAAAGTCCTCCGTTAAGTAGTGTCTGGGAGGTAAAGCCTGATTCTGCTTATGGTAGATTAACCGGAGCACCGCAGGTCGCAACTTATGTAAATAGAAGTAATGATCAAATCAATAAGGATAAATATAAGGCATATTGTCCTTTAACTTATGGAAGTAATATCACTCCATTTTATATGCCGTGGGATGGTACACGACAAGTATATGTTTCCAGTTATCGAACAGATGGTGTAAACAATCCTGGAGTGGTATATTATAGAGACACCAAAGGATTAGAACCAATATGGCAACCATCACCTGTACTTCTGCCAGCCCCTAAACCCAACGAAGATTATAAAACAATTACTTTGCCGGAACCGCAAACAGTTTATAATGGGTTGCTTACAATAGGTGTTGCAATAACTGCTGTGGTTATTATTAAAGGAGCTATCGCATTTGCGGCATCTTTGCCAACAGGTGGTCTTAGTTTGACATTGTTATTTATTTAGGAGAGACTGGAATGATTTATAAAGATTCTATTTATTTTTCTATAGCAACACATATAAATTTTAAAAAAGAGTATGAATTAACTTATGACATAATAAAAAGAATATCTTGTTTTTTCGACTCACACACAGACGTTCCAT
>JAZNGX010000091.1:0-3197 GCA_045576675.1 Clostridia bacterium
TATCTGCGTGAAGTTGAGATTGCCTTCGCGTATTAAGAATTTAGCCTCCTTTATTTTTAACTCTATATAATAATCTATTACGCTTGAGCCTGTTTCATTTTTGAAAAGCTGACAGATGTATGACTTGCTCATACTGAACTGACGGCATATGTCATCAAGTGTAAGCGTTGAATATATATTTTCCTGAAGATAATCCTTTATCGAATCAACCAATGCGTTTTCAACATTTTTCTTTGCAAGACTGCTTATTTTGTCTGTGCGTTTTATAAGCGTGCTTTCACGCATCAGCTCAAGCAAAAAGCGTTCAAGGCATTGTATGCCAATCTGATAAGACCACTGCTGTTCACGTGTGAGCTTTTTGTCTGGTGTATCACCGCCGACAAAAATTATCCCAACGGTACGTTTTATTTCTTCGAGAAAATTTGACAGCAGCTTTTTCTGGTGTGAATTTAGCATAAATATTTTTTTTGAAAAAAATTCCATTGCAGGGCTTTGAGTTTCAAATGTAACAACAAGCACGTTGTGAGGTCTGTTGTTTACAGCTGTCATTCCATGAAATTCCATTGGTTTATGGAAAATAACATTTCCCTGTGAAAGAAGATAACCGTTGTTGTCTGCTACTGCGTAAATTTCACCGCTGTCTACATAAACAAGCTCCCAGAAGTTATGCTTTTCTCCTATGTAACGGAAATCTCTTGGATGTTCGCTGTAAAAAAACGTATATAAACCATCTATGGTAATTTCTTTTTCCATTTTTAACAAAATGTGCATAAACACACCTCCGTGGAAGATTAGTTAAATTTATCATTAAAAATGCTAAAGACAAGCAAGTGATTTTAAGATATTATGATTTTATCATAATATGCGTGAAAATTCAATAATTGGAGGTAAAAATATGTTAAATTTTGCGATTATAGGCTTTGGCGGTCTTGGAAAAGCACATTTTCGTAACGTGGAAGAAGTGACAAATGCAGTGGGCGATATTAAGCTTGTTGCGATTTGTGACGTTGATGAAAAAGCATTCACAACGCAAACAGCAACAAATCTTGGTGATGACAAGGCAGGTCTTGATTTATCTGCTTACAAGCTATATAATGATGCAGAAGAAATGTTTAAAAATGAAAAGCTTGATTTTGTTATTACAGCTCTTCCGACATATATTCACGAGAAGATTGCGGTTATGGCAATGGAGTATGGCATTAACGTATTTTCTGAAAAACCTATGGCTATTAATCACGAGCAGGCACAAAATATGATTGATAAGGCTAAGGAAAACAATGTAAAGCTGATGATTGGTCAGTGCTTGCGTTTCTTCCCCTCATATGTAATGCTTAAAGATATTATTGACAGCAAAAAGTATGGAAACGTTGTTCGTGCTGAGTTCACAAGACTTAGCCAGACTCCTGACTGGTCATGGCAGAACTGGATGCTTGACGAGTCAAAAAGCGGTTGCGTTATTTTAGATTTGCACGTTCACGATGTTGATTTTATTCACTGGGCATTTGGTATGCCTAAGGCTGTAACATCTGTTGCAACAAATGGTAAAACAACACACGATTCTATTATGACAGTTTATGATTTCGGCGATGATAAGCTTGTTACTGCAAAGGCAGACTGGGGCTATCCTGCTTGCTATCCGTTCACAGCAGTGTTCTGCGTAAGATTTGAAAAAGCTACTGTTGAATTAAAGGGTGGCGAAATGTGGTTGTATCCTGAAGGTGGCGAGGCAGAAAAGCTTGAGCTTCCTGCCAGAAACGGATATGCGTTGGAAGTAATTGAATTTATCAATTGTATTAAAGAAAACAGAACTTCAAAAATCAATCCGCCCGAGGCTTCAATGGGCTCAATCGATATTGCTTTCGCAGAAAGAAAATCTGCTGAAACTAAAACCACAGTAACATTATAAGGAGGAACATAACGCGAAAAATCACGTTATGCCTCCGGCGGGATTTATTGCACCGCCGAACTTTTGTGCCTGATAGGCACAAAACGGCGATGTGCATAATTCCCATTACACGCCTTATCTGCCCGCGATGAGGTACGTGTGTTTTTTAAATTATTATATGTGGGCAGAAAGGCTATGGTAATTAATATGAAAATAGGTGTATTGGTACAGCTTGCAAAAGATACAGTAATTGCAGAAGAATTAAAAAAGGTTTATGATTTGGGTCTTGCATCTTGTCAGATTTGTTGCTGGGATACAAGCCTTATGACAGATGAAAATGCAAAGATAATTAATGAATGTAAAGAAAAATACAATGTTGAGGTATCAACCTTCTGGTGCGGATGGTCAGGTCCTGCAACATGGAACTTCTATGAAGGCCCGCTAACACTTGGTCTTGTGCCTGTTACATACAGATACGCAAGAAGCCGTGAGCTTATGAAGGGTTCTGATTTTGCTAAAAAGATTAATGTTGAAAACGTTGCAACACACGTTGGCTTTCTTCCTGAAAATCCTGCAACAACTGAGTATCAGTCTTTGGTGTGCTGTCTTCGTGAGATTGCAAATTATATGAAGAATAACGGGCAGTATTTCCTTTTTGAAACAGGTCAGGAAACTCCTGTAACACTTCGCCGTACTATTCAGGATATCGGTACAGATAATCTTGGTATTAATCTTGACCCTGCAAATCTTATCCTTTATGGAAAGGCAAACCCTGTTGATGCTCTTGAGGTTTTTGGCGAGTTTGTTCGTGATATTCATGGTAAAGATGGTTGCTACCCAACAGACGGCAGAAAGCTTGGTAAGGAAACTCCTCTTGGCGAAGGTAAGGTGGATTATCCTAAGTTTGTTGCAAAGCTGAAAGAAATCGGCTATGACCGCTATATTACAATTGAACGTGAGATTTCAGGCGAAAAACAGATTGAAGATATTAAAAATGCAAAAATATTGCTTGAAGAATTAATTTAAGCTATAAAACAGGTGTGTGATGTGATTCATACACCTGTTTTTACGTTAATTGACTGTAGAATGAGTTTGTGGTATAATAAGTTGACAGGAAAGATGCAGCATTAAAACAAGTCGGATCGTAGCCATGTCGTTCTGTGAGCCAAGGAGTTGATTTATGACATTGTCTTCCTAAGCCCGCTTGGCCTCCGACTTACAGGTGTGTGATGTGATTCATACACCTGTTTTTACGTTAATTGACTGTAGAATGAGTTTGTGGTATAATAAGTTGACAGGAAAGATGCAGCAT
>JAZNGX010000092.1:0-14616 GCA_045576675.1 Clostridia bacterium
GGTTTAATTTATATCGAAATATGTCGATTGATTTTTGTGGTTTTATATGGTAAACTTGTATTGTAAGGACTAAAAATTACCGTGGGCAGAAGGGTGATTATATGAAAAGGCTTATTGCTACATTGCTTATCATTTTTATTGCATTAACTGTAAATGCAAACGACACTATTATTGTAAAAAAAAGTACTGTTGGTTTAAACGGTGAGTTTTATGGAGGAATTTTGCCATGGAATTATCCGTTTTTAAACTACAATGATGTAACTTATGTACCCATAACAACATTCTCAAAATCATTTGGTTATGATGTGGAAGTTGATGAGTCTACAAACATATACAATCTTACACAAGCGGTTTTTGACGGCAGTGCAAAATTTGGTGAACCTATGCTATCGGCACATATAACACTTGAAGAGCTTTTGACAAATCCGCAAAAGTATATTGGCAGACGTGTTAGTGTTGAGGGTTATATACGTGTGGGATATGAAGAAGATGAATTATTTATTACATATGATGATTATAAGTATTATAATTCATCAAGTTCTGTTAAGCTGAATTACAGAACATATTTACCGTTGGTATTAAATGCAACTTTGGGTGATTTATCAACTGTATCGGGAAGATATGCTAAGGTACAGGGGATATTAAAGCAGTTGTGGGAATATCCTGAAACTTATATTTTGACAAAAATCAATTTGATTGAAGTAAAAGGTGAAGGTACACGGTTGCAAGTATATAAGGATTTTTCAAAGTATGATTTTTACGAAAACATTGACCAGCTTGAAGCTGCTGTATGCGATGCAAGTCTGTGTCTTGACGGAGTAGTTTATGAAGCACTGAATGAATATGGCGTGGCTGTACCGACATTCAAGGTTGACGGTGAAATGTATATGCCGTTAAGAGCTTTTGCAAAGGCGTTTGATTTGTATATAGATTATGATGAAAAAGATGATGAAATAATATTAAATCGTAATTGTAATATGAATTTGAAAGAGTATAACGAAGATGATTTTACGCTTGTAGGAGCAGAGTATAATCCTGTATCAATAGTAAATCTTTTTGCAAATCCGCAGAAGTATGAAAACACATATATAAGTGTACAAGGAGCGGTGAAAGACGGCAAGCTTTATCAGGATACTACATACTTATCTGATTATATAGAGCTTGAAAAATTTAAAGGCATTGAAGAATTTGATAATAGCTTTGTAAGAATTATAGGAACATTAAAAAAACAGAACGAAAAATATATAATTGAAAGTGTAGATTATATGGAACAAAATAGAAATTTTGAACAATATCCATTTGATTTATATTTTGACCAATGGTACAATTAAAGTCATATTTATATGGTTTTGGCAACAACGGCGGAACAACTTCTGGAATTGTGCCAAACAATTATGATATCGAAAGAGGAGGAAGAACTTTATGATTAAACTGTTCACAAGCATATTATTGTCAATAGTAATTTTATGTGGTTGTTTTGAAAAAAACAATATAAATGAAAACAATGTTGCTAAAGTGAACACAGATATGACAACTGAAGATGATGAGAAGGAACAAACTCCTTCTCATCTTACTGAAGAAGAAATATTAGGTTTACAAAAATCTTGGGATGGTAAATTTGTTACACTCGAAAACAACATATATTATAACGAAAGTGCAGGCTACAAGATTATTTTGCCGGAAGAATATGTTGGATGGTACAGCGTATTTGAACATAATAATTCTGACTGTGAGTATGTAACAGTATTTTTTATGGGAAAGAGCAACACGTGTAAAAATCTTTGGGAAACCAAAGGACTACCTGGGATAGAATTATATAGTTTTTCTAATAAAAGTGACATGGAACCCGTTGATGGGAACAAGTATGGGGATAAAGAAATCGGAAAGGCAAAAAACATTAAATATTATGAACATCGGCTTTTGCATCCTACATCGGATGTTGTGTTTAATGATGCTGTGAAAAATTCTTTGCAAGGTGAAGAATATGATTTACTTCTTGAAGATGAGAGAATATTTAAAAAATTAGACAGTGCTTCCTATGGTGCAGGATTCCATTTTATAGGATTTGGCAATAAAAAGCTTGATTCGAATGATAAAGGGATTTATTTATCTGATGTAAAAGGTAAGTATTCTCCGCCCGAATTACCTTCAAGTAATATTTATGTAAATGAGCAATGCGGGTATCAGCTTACATTACCTGAAAGCTGGCTTGGTTGGTATTATATTGACGAAGTATATCCCGAGTGTATTTGTGTTTATTTCTTTGGTAAAAGTATTACAGGTACTTTTTTGATTAGACATTTTGAAGAAAGGGCCGGAGAAGAACATAAAACTTATGGGTTGAGAATGTTTTATATAATGACGGAAGAAATAATGAATAATGGTACGTTTGACAGTATCAGATATATTGGTACTGCACATGATACAAATTATTATTTTGCAACGGCTACAGATGCAACACTCCCTGCACTTACCCTTAGTTGGGAATACTGGGATGATATAACAGAAGAAGAAATTGAACTTGCCCAAAAAGATTGGGAAATGGTCGAGCAAATGAATTATGAAGATGTAATAAAAACTTTCAAAGAACATTAGACAAGATGCACGTTCGAGACCACTGAAAAAGTTGATGTTTTCAGGCGTTTAAAACCATTTAGTGACATATAATTTTTAAGAACGATGAACAATTATTTGTTAACGAAAAAACTACCGTCAGGCGGTAGTTTTTTCGTTGATTTTATTTTCACGCTGGACTAAAACGTCCTCTAAAATTGTTCGTGCAATTGCCATAAAAGGAACTGCCAGAAGTATTCCGATAATGCCGAACAATGCACCACCGATTAAAATCCCGACAAGCACCCAGAACGGCTTTACAGAAAGCCCTTCCTTTACAATTGCGGGTTGAATAAGATTTGAATCCACCTGTTGCAGAATAATAAGTGCAAGCAACACCCAAAGTGCCTTTGAAAAGCCTGAGAAAAACAGTGTTATAACGCAAATTACAACGCAGGCAACAATTGCACCAAAATATGGAATTAAATTCATAAAACCCATAAATATGCCAAGCAGTACTGAATATTTAACTCCCATTATGCTAAGCACAACCGATGCTAAAAGCATAACCACTATGGCATCAATAAGCTGACAGAAAAGATATTTATATATATAATTGACTGCAAGCTTTAAATATTTGCCGACAGGCTTGCGGATTTGCTCTTTTACAAAAAGCTGTGTTATACGAAGTGTTGTCGCTTTGAAATTTTTTCTGTCTATCAGGATATATATTGACATAATTATGCACACGAATGTACTGAATACAACCGAACCTGCACCAACGATGTTGGCAACATATTTTGATACATTATCAAGGCTTATGCTTTTTAATATATTTTCTACAGACAAATACTGGTGCAGCTTATCAACAGCAAAGCCGCTGTTTTCAAGAAACTCTGCAAGTCGTGTAACTATCGACGGGAACTGCGTTACAAGCTCGTTTATGCTTCTTTTAATATAAGGCACAAAAAGCGATGACACAGTAACCAAAAACGTAATTATGACAATATAAATCAAAAGAACAGATATTGGCCGTGCTATTTTCTTTATAACCTTGTATTTGCACTTTAACAAAAGTGCTTCAAGCTTTTTGCATATGGGATAAAGCAAAAATGCGATTCCAAATGCTGCAACAACAGGGGTAAGAATTCCTAAAAAATATAAAAATCCGTTCCAGAGATTTTCAATATTATCAAAGGTTTTGTACACTGCTATTAAAAGCACGCCTACAACAAACATACCAAAGTATTTGCCAAATATTTTATCTTTCATTTATTTTACCTCAAAATGTTTTTCGAGTATGTCAGCGGCAATTTTAACAAGCTCGCTGCATGGGCGTTTCTGATAATACTCCTGCGTACGCTTTTCGGGATTAGGACTGTTATCAGCCTTTACGCCGTCTAAAAGCTCGCGGCAAATATATGAGCCGTTGATTTTTGCAAACTCCTTCATAAGCTTTTGAATCTGTGCATAGTTATCCATTTTTTTTGGATTATCAAGCGGGTCATAGTAACCGAATTTCATACCTGCAACCATTGTCATTCCTGATACTGCACCGCAAACCTCTCTCATTCTGCCGAAGCCACCGCCAAAGGAGGAGCTTAGACAGAACAAGGTTTTTTCGTCAAGACCAAACTCGTCTTTGAAAGCAAGCACCACTGCCTGAGCACAGTTACAGCCATTTTCAAAATATTGTTTTGCCAATTCGCCTTTTGTCATATTTCTTACCTCGATTTATCGTAAATGTTAATTCTGTTTAAAGCACGCTTAAGCTTTAACTCTGCTAATTTTATGTCTGTATCGTTTGCCTTTTTGTCAAGGCGTTCCTTTGCTTTTTCTGCGGCACGTTTTGCACGTTCTACATCAATTTCGTCCGCCCATTCAAAGGTTGATGCCACGATTCTTGTGATATCATCTGTAACGGAAACAAGACCGCCTGTGCAGGCTGCATTTCTTGCTTTGCCCTCGCAGGTGATGACAGCCTTGCCTATTCCGATAGGAGACAAATAATTTGCATGGTTTGCTAAAATTCCAACGTCACCTTCAACGGTGGTAACAACTATTTTTTCAGCCTGACCGTCAAAGAATATGCCGTCAGGAGTAACTATCTGAAGATGAAATTCGTTCACGGTTATTCACCAGCCTTAGCTATAACTTCGTCTATTGTACCTGCCATCAAGAATGCAGATTCTGGAATGTTGTCGTGCTTACCTTCGATAATTTCTTTGAATCCGCGTATTGTTTCTTTAAGCGGAACATATTTTCCTTCGATACCTGTAAACTGTGATGCAACAGAGAACGGCTGTGAAAGGAAACGCTGCACCTTTCTTGCACGGCTTACGATAAGCTTGTCGTCCTCGGAAAGCTCATCCATACCCATAATTGCAATAATATCCTGCAGTTCCTTGTATCTCTGAAGAATTCTCTGCACACCCTTTGCAACCTCGTAATGCTCTATTCCCACAACATCGGGCGACAGAATTCTTGAGGTTGAATCAAGGGGGTCAACGGCAGGGTAAATACCCATTGATGCAATCTGACGCGATAAAACGGTTGTGGCATCAAGGTGTGCAAAGGTTGTTGCCGGAGCAGGGTCTGTAAGGTCATCCGCAGGCACGTATACTGCCTGAACAGATGTAATTGACCCCTTTTTGGTTGAAGTAATACGCTCCTGCAATGCACCCATTTCAGTTGCCAGTGTCGGCTGATAACCAACAGCTGAAGGCATACGTCCCAAAAGTGCAGAAACCTCTGAGCCTGCCTGTGTAAATCTGAATATGTTGTCAATGAACAAAAGCACGTCCTGACCTTCTCTGTCACGGAAATATTCAGCCATCGTAAGACCTGAAAGTGCAACTCTCATTCTTGCGCCCGGAGGCTCATTCATCTGCCCATAAACTAAGGCAGTTTTGTTGATAACGCCTGATTCGTTCATTTCGTTATATAAGTCGTTACCCTCACGTGTACGCTCGCCTACGCCTGTGAAGACTGAAAGACCGCCGTGCTGCTTGGCAACGTTGTTGATAAGCTCCATAATAAGAACTGTTTTACCTACGCCTGCACCGCCGAAAAGACCAATTTTACCACCCTTTGCGTATGGGCAGATAAGGTCAACAACCTTGATGCCTGTTTCAAGTATCTCTGTTGTGCTTTCCTGCTCCTCGTAGCTTGGGGCTTCGCGGTGGATTTCCCAGCGTTCAGGATTTTCGGGATTTGGCTTGTTGTCAATTGCATCACCCAAAAGGTTGAAAATTCTGCCTAATGTGCAATCGCCAACAGGAACTGTTATTCCCTTGCCTGTGTCTACCGCTTCAACGCCACGAACTAAACCGTCTGTTGAACTCATAGCAATACAACGAACAGTGTCGTCACCAAGGTGCTGAGCAACCTCAACAACAATTTTTTTGCCGTTGTGGTCTATTTCGATAGCGTTTAGCAAATCTGGCAATTTGCCTTCAGGGAATTTTATATCAAGGACGGGTCCGATAATCTGAATAACCTTTCCTTTATTATTTTCACTCATTGCTGTACCTCCTATATAACAAGACTTAGTTTGAGGATTGTCTCACTAAAGTGCCTCTGCACCAGAAACTATTTCGGTAAGTTCCTGCGTAATAGCTGCTTGTCTTGCTCTGTTATATTTTAAACTTAAATCATCAATCATTTCGCCTGCGTTTTTGTTGGCTGCCTCCATGGCAGTGCGGCGTGCGGCAAATTCCGATGCCTGTGCTTCTGCAACTGCGCCGTACAACACTCCGCCCAGATACTGAGGTATAATCATATTAAATACCTCGGAGGGAGATGGCTCGTATATCATAAGCTCACGTGCCTTTTTCTCGGTGTTTTCATAATATATCGGCAATATCTGCTCTACAACAGGCTCCTGTGACAAAACAGAAACAAATTTTGTGTATGCAATGTACAGCTTGTCGAAAGCTCCTTTTCTGAACTGCTCTGCAAGAAACGTACCAAGCTGATAGCAGTCTGAAATAGTAACGTCTTCAGTATATCTGTACTCGTCAGAAAGAATTTCTGCGTGACGTCTGTCAAAATACTCGGCAGTTTTTTTGCCTATTGGTAAAATACAATATTCATTTCCGTTTGCTTTTGCAGCAACGGATTTTAAAATATTGTTGTTGTATCCTCCTGCTAAGCCTCTGTCGCCTGCGATTACAACGAAACAGGTCTTTTTCACCTCTCTGTTTTTGATAAACGGCGAAGAAAAGTCGCTGTTGTTTTTTGCGATATCATCAAGAGTTGCTTTTAATATTTCAAAAAAAGGTCTTGCTTTTTCAACACGCTCTCTTGCTTTTCTTAGCTTTGAGGATGCAACAAGCTCCATTGCCTTTGTAATCTGCATTGTGCTTTCAACGCTTTTTATTCTGTTTTTTATGTCTTTCATTGATGCTCCCGCCATTTGGTTTCACATCCTATCTGCTTTTTAGAAATTCTGCTTTGTACTCTGTAATTGCATTTTTAAGCTTTTCTTCAGTTTCGGCTGAAAGGTCGCCAGTTTCTTTGATTGTATTTAAAATATCGGAATGTAAATTTTTTAAGCTTTCAAACAAACCGGTCTGGAACTCACTGATGTCAGCAATCTCAATTTCGGCAAGATGACCTTTAATAACTGCATAAATTATTGCAACCTGAAGCTCAACCTCGATGGGAGTATTTCTGTCCTGCTTTAAAACTGCAACAATTCGCTCACCTTGTGCAAGACGTGATTTTGTATCATCGTCAAGGTCGGAGCCAAACTGTGCAAACGACTGAAGCTCTCTGAATTGTGAGTATGCAAGCTTTAACTGACCTGATACCTTTTTCATAGCTTTAATCTGTGCGTTACCACCAACACGTGATACTGAAATACCGGGGTTTACAGCAGGCATAATACCACTGTGGAAAAGCTCTGTTTCAAGGAAAATCTGACCATCTGTTATAGAAATAACATTAGTCGGAATGTATGCTGAAACGTCACCTGCCTGTGTTTCAATAATAGGAAGTGCAGTAAGTGAGCCACCGCCATATTCAGGGGCAAGTCTTGCCGCACGCTCCAGTAAACGTGAATGGAGGTAGAATACGTCACCGGGGTATGCTTCACGTCCCGGAGGTCTGCGGATAAGCAGTGACAGTGCTCTGTATGCAACAGCGTGCTTTGATAAGTCATCATATATAATAAGCACGTCTTTACCCTTGTTCATAAAATATTCACCCATCGCACAGCCTGAATATGGTGCGATGTATTGCATTGGTGCAAGCTCTGATGCTGATGCTGAAACCACAATTGTGTAATCCATAGCACCATTTTTGTTAAGTGTGTCAACAAGCTGTGCAACGGTAGAGTTTTTCTGACCTATCGCAACGTAAACGCAAATAACATCCTTGCCCTTCTGATTAATAATTGTGTCAAGTGCAATAACAGTTTTACCTGTCTGTCTGTCACCTATAATAAGCTCACGCTGACCTCTGCCTATCGGAATCATAGAGTCTATTGCCTTAATACCTGTCTGCAACGGAACAGATACTGATTTGCGTTCGATAATGCCAGGTGCGGGGCTTTCAATAGGACGCATTTCGTTTGTGTCTATTGAACCCTTGCCGTCAATCGGAACGCCGAGTGCGTTAACAACTCTGCCTATAAGCTTCTCGCCAACCGGCACTGATACAACCTTTTTAGTACGTTTAATAACATCGCCCTCTTTGATTCCGTTGTCAGAACCCAAGATAACAACGCTAACAAAGGTTTCTTCAAGATTAAGCGCCATACCATATTCACCGTTGGCAAATTCCAACAGCTCGTTTGACATACAGTTTTCAAGTCCGTGAACCTTTGCGATACCGTCACCAACCTCAATTACAAAGCCGGTTTCGGAGCATTCAGTTTTATTAGAATAATTTTTAATCTGGTCTTTAATGATTTTACTTATCTCATCGGCTTTAAGCTGCATTATTTTATCACCCTTCCGCTAATTAGGTTTCCTATGTCGTTAAGACGTGATTTTATACTTGCGTCAATCTGTGAGTTTGAAAAACGCACTATAAGACCACCTATTACATTGCTGTCCACATTGTTTTCAAGTAAAATTGTTTTGTTTGTAAGCTTAGCAAGCTTTTCGGTAAGCTTTTCTTTTAATTCATCACTTAACGGAACAGCTGTTACAGCTACCGCTGTTTCAATATTGTTATCCTCATTATACTGCTTTGTAAATGCTTTTTCACAATCTGCAAATTTGTGCATTGCTCTTTTTTCAGTAAGAAGCTTTAAAAAATTGAGAACATACTCACTTATATACTGTGAAAATGCATCATCAATAAGACTGCACCGCTGGATTTTGTTTATCATTGGTGAGTCTAAAAGCTTTATATAATCAGGATTTTCTTTCAAAACAAAAGAAATTAAATTTAAATCTTCCTTGGCTTTGTCTGCCACATTGTCTTCTTTGCAAAGAGTGTACAGCGACAGACCAAAGTTTAATGCAAAATCTGTCATAGGCGTTCACCCATTTCGTCAATACACTTTGCAACAAGACCCTCGTGGTCCTTTGCAGACAAATCCTTTTCAATGACCTTTCCTGCGATTGCAACAGCCATATCTGAAATGTCAGATTTAATTTCTTCAACTGCAGCTTTTTTATCTCGCTTTATATCTTCCTCAGCCTTTTTGATAATATTAGCTGCTTGCTCCTGAGTTTCTTTTATAATATCCTCAGAACGCAGTTCTGCCGAGCGTGTTGCATTTGTTATGATTTCATTTGCTTCCTGCTTTGCTTCGGCAAGCTTTTTTGTATATTCTGCTTTCATTGCAGCAGATTCGTCTTTATCCTTTTGTGCCACGTCATACATTTCTTTTATTTCTTCTTCACGTTTTTTGATGATGTTTAAAATGGGTTTAAATAAAAACTTTTTCATCAAAAGAAGAAGGATACCTAAGTTTATCCATGTGAAAATCATAGTCCACATATCAATCGTGACAAATGGAAGTGTTTCCGGCATTTATATCCCCCGCCTTACAGTAAATTGATTAACGGATTTGCAAATAATAAAATAAGTGCAACAACAAGACCGTAAATACCTGTTGACTCTGCAACGGCACAACCAAAAAGCATTGTTGTTGTGATGTCACCTTTAGCGTCGGGCTGTCTTCCAACTGCTTCTGCCGCTTTACCTGCCGCAAATCCCTGACCGATACCGGGACCTATACCTGCGATCATTGCCAAGCCTGCACCTATTGCAGACGCTGCTAAAATAATTGCTTTTTCCATTTTTACATTCCTCCTAAATATTTATTATTCTGCGCTTGACACAAAAACCATTGTCAGCATGCAGATTATATAAGCTTGCAAGAAGCTTGTAAACACATCAAAATATATTGATAACAGAGCAGGTAAGCCTGCCTGAAAAATCGGAATAGTGTTTATAAATTCAACAGGGATAAATTGCAATATTGCCGCACTAAGTGCAGCCAATGCACCATAAACCAAGCCTGTAATAACAATTCCCGATGCAATATTACCAAAATGACGGAATGATATTGAGATAGGATTTGCTATTTCACTTACAATATTGATAGGTAACAAAAACGGTACAGGTTTTGCAAAGCCTGTAAGATAGCCAATTATACCGTTGTGTTTTATATTGTTTACCTGAACCATAACAAAGGTTACAAGTGCCCAGGCTAAAGTTGTGCTAAGGTCTGCCGTAGGGGCACGCATACCAACAAGTCCTGAAAGACTGCTTATGATTGACATTGTAAAAAGTGTTCCAATATATGGCACAAAGCGGATATATTTTTCGCCCATTACATCTTTTACAAGGTCATAAACCATGGTAACAAGCTTTTCCGCAACTATTTGTTTTTTGCTTGGGTTTCTGACTGATAAGCCTCTTGTAAGCCATATACATACAATAGTTATGACCGCCATTATTACCCATGCATTTACAATGGTTTCAGTAACCTTTATTCCGCCGAACAAAGGTATAATAAATTTGACCTCCGGTCCGCTTACGCTAAAATTCAAGCCTGTTCACCTCGTTTTCTGCTGTCGGCAAAGTTAAGTATATATATTGAAATCCTTGTAAAAACCAAAGGGATAACTGTTGCAACGTAATTAAAGTACGGTGCCTTTATTGCCCATACAACTGCAAGAGCAATAATTGCAAGTCTTATAAAATAGCTAAGTCCCATCATCGAGCTTGCTTTTGCTTTTGATTTTGACAGCGAAAGCTCTACTGACATACTCATAATTATAAAATTGACAAGATTTACAACGTACCCAAGTATTGCACCATAAAATGACGGAGTGTTAAAATATCCTGTCAGTGCAAATATCACAAGCATCATAACGGTCAGTGCCGCTGTGTAAATTGCAACTCTTTTGATTTCACGCAAAACTACCTTTGACAGCATTTATTTATCATCCTTTACAATTGCTTTAAATTGCTTCCACAAATTTAAGAATCCGCTTGCAACACCAATTACTGCACCAATTATTACTAACCAGTTACCAATGTCAAGTTTTTTGACGAGCCAGCTTGCAAATAATATGCATAAAAGTATTGGGGTAATAAGTGTTATTCCAACCTGCGTAAGCATGCTTAATGCTTTTATTACGTCTTTTTTCATATATTATACGCCAAGGTCAGCGGGGCGGTTGCCCATTCCAAAGTGATAAAGTATGGCCTCCACGGTTCTTTTTGATGCGTTGCCGTCACCATAAGGGTTAACTGCGTTTGCCATTTTATCATATTCTGCCTTGTTTGTAAGTAAGGTATGTGCCATGCTATAAATAACATCTTCTTCAACACCTGCAAGCTTAACTGTTCCTGCATCAATAGCTTCAGGACGCTCTGTTTCGTTACGAAGAACTAAAACAGGCTTGCCCAGTGACGGAGCTTCCTCTTGCAAGCCGCCTGAGTCTGTCATTATCATATAGCTTCTGTTCATTGCGTTGTGAAGGTCGTTAACATCAACGGGGTCGATTAACTTAACCTGCGGATGATTGCCAAGAATTTCGTTTGCAACCTCACGTACTGCAGGGTTTAAATGAACAGGGTATACGATTTCAACATCAGAAAAATCATCAACAATACGCTTTAATGCATTGCATATATTGCGAAGAGGCTGACCTAAATTTTCACGTCTGTGAGCAGTAACGAGTATTACACGCTTGCTGTCAAAGCTGATGCTTTTAAGGCTGTCGCAGAATTCGTAATCATCACGAACTGTTGTTTTCATAGCATCAATTACAGTGTTACCTGTTATAAAAATGCTTTCTTCATTAATGTTTTCGTTAAGTAGATTCTGCTTGTTTGACTTTGTGGGCGAGAAATGAAGCTCAGCAATTCTGCCTGTTAAATTTCTGTTCATTTCCTCGGGAAATGGTGAGTATTTGTCAAAGGTACGAAGTCCTGCCTCAACATGACCTACAGGAACTTGATTGTAAAACGCTGCCAATGCACCTACAAAGGAGGTGGAGGTATCACCGTGAACAAGCACGATGTCAGGCTTTGCTTCTTTTATAACATTGTCAAGACCTTCCAAAACACTTGTTGTAATTGTTGTCAGAGTCTGACGCTGTTTCATTATATCCAAATCGTAATCAGGCTTGATATTGAAAATTTCAAGCACCTGGTCAAGCATCTGTCTGTGCTGCGCAGTAACGCATACGATTGATTCTATTTCTTCGTGTTTTTCAAGCTCGTGAACAAGCGGAGCCATTTTAATAGCTTCGGGGCGAGTTCCAAACACTGTCATAACCTTGATTTTATTCATTTTCTTCGTCCTCTTCTCTTTCTTTGTTGTGAATTGCAAGAACCTTTATTCCTGCAAGCAGCAATACCATAACTGCAAGTATGAATATAAGTGCACGTTCAAAGCCGCTTAGCATTAATACAACCGCACTCAGTGATAAAAGCCCGCTTGTTATGCACAAAATAGTAACTGTCTGCTTCTGGTTAAAGCCCATATCAATAAGTCTGTGATGCAGATGTCCTCTGTCAGGGTGCATTGGTGACTGCCCCTTTAATACTCTTCTGATGATTGCAAAGCTAGTATCAAAAATCGGCAATGCAAGAATTAAAAACGGAACACTCATTGATATTGCAGCATAGCCTTTAAACAATCCCATTATGCTTATGCTGCCAAAAATAAAGCCCAGAAATGTTGAACCGGCATCACCCATAAAAAGCTTTGCGGGATATTTGTTGTATGGCAAAAAGCCGAAGCATGAGCCTGCAATTGCAGCTGCAAAAATTGCAAGATTGGTTTCGCCTGTTAACACTGCTATTGAGAACAGTGAAATTGCAGAAATTGCAGATACACTTACTGAAAGTCCGTCAAGACCGTCAATTAAGTTAAAGGCGTTTGTAACACCAACAATCCAGAAAACTGTAATCGGGATTGACCACATACCAAGTGAAATGTACTGGTTACTCTGCCAGAAAAACGGGTTTGTTAAATGGTCAATCTGAACGCCGTGGAAAACAACGATTAATGCGGCACAGATTTGTATAACAAATTTTAACATTGCAGATAAATCCATTACGTCGTCCAGCACACCCAGAGTTACAATAATAACTGCACCAAGAAGTATTCCCATAAGCTGATGGTCTATGTTACAAAAGCACAGTATCGAAATTAACGCGCCGTAAAATATTGCAACACCGCCTATTGTTGCAATAGGCTTTTTGTGCATACGGCGTTCGTCTTTCGGGACATCAACTGCCCCGATTTTAAATGCCAGAATTTTTACAATCGGTGTTGCTGCATATGAAATAGCAAATGCAACCGCCACTGCAAAAAGCAGTCTTAAGCATATATCTAAAATCATTTGTTTACCTACCTTTCAGTAAAGCCAACCTTTTTATAAACCTTTCTTAAGGTTTTGTATGCTGTGCGTGCTGCTTTTTCAGCTCCGCTTGTGTATACCTGCTTTAAGTATTCTTTGTCCTTAAGCAGGGCATTGAATTTTTCCTGTAACGGCTGTAAAGCATCGGCAGTAACCTCTGCAACTGCCATTTTGAATTCGCCGTAGCCCTTGCCTGCAAATTCTTTTTCTGATTCTTCAATTGATTTGTTGGTAAGAGCACTGTAAATTGTAAGCAGGTTGTTTATGCCATACTTGCCTTCTTTGAATGCAATTTCGCCGTCGCTGTCAGTAACTGCACGCTTGAATTTGCGAACAATTGTATCTCTGTCGTCTAAAATTGCAATATAACCATTGGGGTTGGGGTCAGATTTGCTCATTTTTGCCTGAGGCTCTGCAAGGCTCATAACCTTTGCGCCAACCTTGCCAACATACGCCTGCGGAATTTTAAACACGTCACCGTAAATGTGATTAAAGCGTGTTGCAACGTCACGTGTTAATTCAAGATGCTGAAGCTGATCCTGACCAACAGGAACAAGGTCTGCCTGATAAAGCAGAATGTCTGCAGCCATTAAAACAGGGTATGTGAAAAGACCGCTGTTAATATTATCCGCATGCTTTGCAGATTTATCCTTAAACTGAGTCATTCTCTGAAGCTCACCCATATATGTGTAGCAATTTAAAATCCAGTTTAATTCTGCGTGTGCAGAAACGTGGCTCTGGAAAAACAATGTACTTTTTTCAGGGTCAATGCCGCTTGCAAGATAAATTGCAAAAATTTCCATCGCTCTTTTGCGGAACTCTGCGGGGTTTTGTCTTACTGTGATTGAATGCAAATCGGCAACGCAATAGTAGCAGTCATAATCGTCCTGCAATGTACCCCAATTGCGTAATGCACCGATGTAATTGCCAAGTGTTAAAAAACCGCTTGATTGTATTCCGCTTAATATTCTCTGTTTATCTTCCATTTTCTTTTAATACCTTTCCTAAAATCTCGATACCTTTTATAATCTGCTCATCAGATGCCATTGTGTAGTTAAGTCTGAAAGCAGAGGTGATAACTGATGTGTCAGCCATTGCACTTGAACCGGGAACGATTGCAACGTTGTTTTTCAACGCTTTTGCGTTAAGGTCAGCACAGTTGCTGCCATCATTCGGGTCACACCATAAGAAGATACCGCCCTCAGGTGATGTAACTGAA
>JAZNGX010000093.1:0-19896 GCA_045576675.1 Clostridia bacterium
GTTGAATTTCAGGACTCATTTATATGGGTCCTGTTTTTTATGGGAGGAAAAGAAAATGATTATTATTTTAAAAAACACTTGCACAGAAAATCAGTTTAAAGAAATAGAAAGCGTTGTAAAATCATACGGCTTGGGAATTCACCGTTCAGACGGTGAGAGCCAGACAATTCTTGGTCTTATCGGTGACGTAAGAACTATCCCGTCAGACAGACTTGCCACCTTTGAGGGTGTTGAATCCATTGTACCTGTATCCACACCATACAAAATGGCTGGCAGAATGTTTCATCCTGAAGACACTGTTATAGAAGTTAAGGGAGTGAAAATCGGCGGAAATCACTTTGCAGTGTTTGCAGGCCCCTGCTCAATTGAAAGTGAAGAGCAGATTGTTGAAATCGCAAAAAGCGTTAAAGCAAGCGGTGCAAACATCCTTCGTGGCGGTGCTTACAAGCCAAGAACATCCCCATATGCTTTTCAGGGAATGGGCGTTGAGGGCTTAAAGCTTCTTGCAAAGGCAGGAAAAATCACAGGTATGCCTGTTGTAACAGAGGTTATGGCTGTTGAGGCAATTCCATATGTTTTAGAATATGCTGACATTATTCAGATTGGTGCAAGAAATATGCAGAATTTCGATTTGTTAAAGGCTGTGGGCAAGGTTAACAAGCCTGTTTTGTTAAAACGCGGATTGTCAGCTAAAATAGACGAGCTTTTAATGTCGGCTGAATATATTATGAGCGAGGGTAACGAGCAGGTTATTCTGTGCGAGCGAGGCATAAGAACCTTTGAAACTGCAACACGTAACACGCTTGATTTAAGTGCTGTCCCTGTGCTTAAAAAGATGTCACATCTGCCCGTTATTGTTGACCCGAGCCACGGAACAGGTAAGTGGTGGCTGGTTGAGCCTATGGCAAAATGTGCAGTAGCCTGCGGTGCACACGGTCTTATGACTGAGGTGCATAATGACCCCAAGAATGCACTTTGCGATGGTGAGGAATCAATAAAGCCCGATTTGTTTGATGAGCTTATGGCTAAAATTAAAAGGCTTGCAGATATAGAAAATATGATTATAGGGTAGCCTTAACGACCAATACTGAAGACGCCACAAACGGCTAATTTTTGGCAACTCCGTATCGTCCTTTAAAAACACCATACAAAAACCCCATACGAAACTAAAACTCGTATGGGGTTTATTGTTATTTTAAATTATTAATTTGTATTGCAATTTATATAACTATTATTTAATAATGTCAGTTCCCATAAACGGTACAAGAACATCAGGAATTTTAACCGAACCATCTGCCTGCTGATAGTTTTCAAGAATAGCAGCAACTGATCTTCCGATTGCAACACCGCTACCATTTAATGTATGAACAAACTCAGCCTTGCTGTCTGCATCACGCTTGAATTTAATTCCTGCACGTCTTGCCTGGAAGTCTTCAAAGTTACTGCAGGAGCTGATTTCAACGTATCTTCCGTAGCTTGGCATCCAGACCTCTATATCATATGTCATAGCAGAGCTGAAGCCCAAGTCACCTGTGCAAAGGCGTACTACTCTGTACGGCAAGCCAAGACCTTGCAATACCTTTTCAGCATCATTTGTAAGGCTTTCAAGCTCGTCATATGAAGTATCAGGATTTGCAAATTTAACAAGCTCAACCTTGTTAAACTGATGCTGTCTGATAAGTCCTCTTGTATCACGGCCTGCAGAGCCTGCCTCTGCTCTGAAGCAAGCAGAATAAGCACAGTATTTAATAGGCAACTGTTCGCCTGATAAAATTTCATCCTTATGGAAGTTTGTTACCGGCACTTCAGCAGTTGGAATTAAGAAGTAATCGGTGTTTGTAACCTTAAATGCATCCTCTTCAAATTTAGGAAGCTGACCTGTACCAACCATTGAATTTCTGTGTACCATAAAGGGCGGGAATATTTCAGTGTAACCGCTCTTCTGAGAATGAGTTGTAAGGTAGTAGTTAATAACTGCTCGCTCTAATGCTGCACCAAGACCTTTATAGAATGTAAAACGTGAGCCTGTAACCTTTGCACCACGTGCAAAGTCAAGTATATCAAGGTCTTCACCGATATCCCAATGTGCCTTTGGTTCAAAGTCAAACTTTGTTGGCTCACCAAATTTTCTGATTTCCAGGTTTTCAGTATCGTCACTGCCGACAGGCACTGCAGGGTTTGGAATATTTGGAATTGTAAGCACAATATTTCTAAGCTTTTCATCAAGCTCACGAACCTGCTCATCATATTCCTTAACCTTGTTACCGATTTCTTTCATCTCGGCAAAAATCGGTGCAACGTCTTTACCCTCTTTTTTTAGAACAGGAATCTGTTTTGATACAGTATTCTGCTTGTTTTTAAGCTGTTCTGATTCAAAAATGATATCACGACGCTGTTTGTCCAGCTCAGTAAACTCTGTTAAATCAAGGTCGAAGTTTCTTTTTTTAAGTTCCGCAACAACGCGGTCAGGTTCTGTTCTAAGTAATTTAATGTCTAACATAATTAATCAATCTCCTTTGAAATCATTTCATATAATATTCTTGCGTTTTCATCCATTGTATTAATATCAAGCTTTGCAAGCTCTGCTTCGGCACCTGCCATATCTCTCTGACTTAAAAGATATGCGGCTTTTGACAATGTGTTATACACATCAAGCTTTTTGTTGCTCTCGTCAAGCTTTGCTTCTGTTTCGTCAAGCTGTTTGTCAAGAGTTAATACATCATCAGCATACTGCTCCATTGTTGTGCGAAGTTTTTCGTTTTCATCTGTCAGCTTTACAACGCTTTCAGGTACAAATAGCTCATCTGTTACAGGGGCAGCTTCCATTTTATCCTCATCACTTGAAAGGGTACCGGAAAAAAGTATGAGCATAACAGTTATGCAAATTGCGATACCACCATAAAGTATAAAAGATATATTATTTTTGTTCATTTAATCACCTCGAATTATTAAAAAATTGGCATTTGGTCAAAATACCCTTAAAATTGAGCTGTAATCGATTTTTAACTTCAAACGTGAAATTATATTACCCTTTTCCCGTTCGTTCAATACAGAAGGTGGGTTTTTAAACCGATTTTTGCAATTTTACAATTATTTTTGCAAAAATTCCATAATTCTTTCAAATTCTTCATTTGAATAGTAATCAATTTCGATTTTGCCCTTTCCATTTTTGTGACGGATTTTAACTTTTGTACCCATCGACTTTGATATACTGTCTTCAAGGTCAGAAATATATTCAGCAAGCTGAATATTTGGTGTTATAATTCTGCGAGGTGGATTTAACTTAAGCTTAACAAGCTTTTCAGTTTCACGAACACTTAAACCCTTTATTACAATCATTTCTGCAATTGCAAGCTGGTCACGTGAATTTTTAAGCGAGCTTAAAACCTTTGCATGACCTTCAGAAATTTTCTTTTCCTTAATATATACCAATATATCCTCAGGCAAATTAAGAATACGAAGTGAGTTTGCAATAGCACTGCGGCTTTTACCAATGCGTTCGCTTATCTGCTCCTGAGTTAAATCAAAGGTATCCATAAGAGTTCTGTATCCAAGAGCCTCGTCAACAGGGTTTAAATCCTCACGCTGAAGGTTTTCAATAAGAGCAACCTCCATTATCGTCTTGTTGTCATAGTCCTGAATAATAGCAGGAATTTGCTTTAATCCGGCTTTTTTTGCTGCACGCCATCTGCGTTCGCCTGCTACAATCATATATATATCATCGTGCTTTACAACGATAATAGGCTGAATGATACCATTTGCTTTTACAGACTCAACAAGAGCTTCCATTTTTTCATCATCGAATATATGACGAGGCTGATTAATATTTGGCTGAACGTCAATAATATTAAGCTCAACAACAGAGTTTCCTGCTTCAAGATTTTCTGTTATGTCCGAAAACAATGCAGCAGTACCTTTGCCAAGACCGCTTTTTTTAGCCATTTTATCATCTCCTTTTTATCAGTATTATTTTTTCTTATTGTTTTTAATTATTTCCTTTGCAAGCTCTCTGTAGCATGCCGCACCTTTACTTGAGGAATCGTGCACAATTACAGGTTCTCCAAAGCTTGGTGCTTCAGATAGTCTTACATTTCTGGGTATAATCGTTTTAAACACCTTTTTAGGAAGAGCCTTTTTAACCTGTTCAACAACCTCAACAGATAGATTCGTTCTTGAATCGAACATTGTAAGCAATGCACCTTCAATATCAAGGCTTGGATTTAATCCCATACGAACTGTTTTTATTGTTTTTGTAAGCTCTGCAAGACCTTCAAGTGCGTAATATTCACACTGAATAGGTATTAATACTGTATCTGCAGCAGTAAATGCGTTAACTGTCAACAACGTCAGTGACGGCGGGCAGTCTATTATAACATAATCAAACTTTTCTTTCATATTCTCCAGTGCAGTTTTTAATATAAACTCTCGCTTGTCCTTTTCAACAAGCTCAACCTCTGCACCTGAAAGCTCGATGTTAGACGGGCAAACGAACAGATTGCTCCAGTTTGTTTTAACAATAGCATCATCAACTGAGTTACCATTTATTAAAACGTCATAAAATGTTGTTTCAACTTTGTTTTTATCTATGCCAAGACCGCTTGTGGTGTTCCCCTGAGGGTCTGAATCGATTACAAGCACTTTTTTTTTCCTTTCTGCAAGGCAGGCAGATAGGTTAACTGAAGTAGTTGTCTTGCCTACACCGCCTTTTTGGTTGGCTATAGCAATAATTTTCATAAGGTCACCTCACTTTGTAATTCTATTATACCACTTTTATATATATTTTCAATAGGTTTTTGAATAAAAAAACAAAAAATGTTCCACGTGGAACATTTTTCGACATCGTTTATATTTTTAGAATTGTTCCACGTGGAACATTTTATACATAACCATATATTCCTCTTACTGAAACCTCTCCTGACGACACAGTTTTTATGGCACCATCAAGCGTTTTTACAACAAGGCTTCCGTCATCTGTTACATCAATCGCAACGCCATTATAGCTGTTATCGCAGTTAATAACAGTTACTTCTTTACCAATTGTAACGCATAAGCTTTTAAAGCTTGTAGGCAACCTATTTCCATATTGCAAAAACCTGTTTACAATATCTGCAATAAGCTGATTTATATCAGGTAAAGCTTTTGTTTCATCACTTAGCGTTGTTGCTTTAAATTTCAGCTCATCATCAAACTTATTATTAACGTTGATACCCAAACCACAAACAATTTTTGTGATTTTATTATTTTGTGTTACCGCCTCAGTAAGTATCCCACAAAGCTTTTTACCATTTACAACAATATCATTAGGCCACTTAATCATAGAATCAATGCCACAGCTTTCTCGCATAACTTCACAAACAGCAGTACCAAATACCAATGACAATATCGGAATATTTAGTATATAACTGTCTGGTATAACACACACAGTTACTGCAACACCGCCATTTGTGTTCCATTGTCTGCCAAGTCTGCCCTTACCTGCTGTCTGATTGGTTGATATTACAACATCACCATGATTTAAAGTATTTAATTTTGCGTAGTTATTTGTAGAGTCAACCTCATTTAAATATATTACATTACCGATATTTAACATTGCCTCCACTTTATTTGCGTCAATCATTACATCACCTTAAAATGTTTTTTTGCAAATTCTGCTGCTGCTTTGGCGTCTTTTGCGTAAATATCTGCACCAATCATGTCCGCATAATCCTCATTAAGCACAGCACCACCGACCATTACTGTTATTTCGGGCATCTCTGCTTTTAACATTTCAATAGTTGCTTTCATTGAGCCTACCGTTGTTGTCATCAACGCACTCAAGCCTACAAGTGAAGCATTATTTTCTTTTGTAGCTTTAACTACATCCTCAGGTGGAACGTCTTTACCCAAGTCAATTACTTTAAATCCGTAATTTTCCAATATAACCTTAACTATATTTTTACCTATGTCGTGAATATCACCTTTAACAGTTGCAACAACTATTGTACCTTTATTAATACTGCTGTTGCCCGGCATTGATTCTTTTATACACTCAAATGCAGCTTTAACAGTTTCGGCTGAACGGATAAGCTGTGGCAGGAACACCTGACCTTTTTCGTACCTTTCACCAACTATATCAAGGGCTGGAATAAGGTAATTATCAACTATTTCAATTCCCTCAGTTGTTTTTAACATTTCTTTTGTAATGTTATATGCGTTATCCTTATAGCCTGCCACAACAACGTCAATAAGATTTGTCTGGGTAACCGACTGTTGCGGTTTTTCAACTACTTCTGAATACTTTTCAATATACTTCTCTGAATTAATATCAATGTTTGAAATAACATTGTGGCAATAAACCTGTTTCATCATTCCTGATGCATTAGGATTAATAATAGGCAAATCAAGCCCCATTATAAGTGCCTGAGCCAAAAAGGTTTCATTAATATTTTCTCTGTTCGGCAAACCAAATGAAATATTTGAAACTCCAAGCACTGTTTTTAAGCCAAGCTGTTCTTTAACCATTCTGACTGCCTTTAAGGTTTCAACTGCGTCCTCCTGCTGAGCAGAAACTGTAAGAGTTAAACAATCCACAAACAAGTCCTCTTTAGGAATACCTAATGATACTGCTTTAGCAACAACCTTTTTAGCAACTGCAATTCTGTCTTCAGCCTTTTTGGGTATGCCATTTTCGTCAAGAGTTAATATAACAACTGCTGCACCATACTTTTTAACAACAGGCAAAATGCTTTCCATTGATTTCTGCTCACCATTAACAGAGTTTACAATCGCCTTGCCGTTATAATAACGAAGTGCTTTTTCGACAGCCTTTGCATCTGAAGAATCTATCTGCAGCGGCGTATCGGTAACAGCAGTTATTTCTTTTACAACGTTATAAAGCATAAAAGCTTCGTCAATCTCAGGCAAACCGGTGTTTACATCAAGAATATCTGCGCCAGCTTCAATCTGAGAAACAGCCTGCTCTAAAATATAACCCATATCGTTTTCAACAAGAGCCTGCTTGAATCGTTTTTTACCGGTCGGGTTAATTCGCTCACCTATAACACGTGGTCTGTCAATTAAAACTGTTTTGCTGGCAGTACAAACTGCAACAGGATGTTTGTATGACTTACGCAACAAAGGCTTGCCGCCAAGAGCAGTTTTAAGCATTTTAATATGCTCAGGTGTAGTTCCGCAGCAACCACCAAACACCCCAACGCCATTTTTATAAAATTCGATTGCTGCTTCTGTAAACTGAGCTGCATCAATGTCATAATGAACACTGTCGCCATCTACAACAGGTAAGCCTGCGTTCGGGCTTAACGCAACCGGAACAGATGAATACAACAAAAATTCATCTGCAATGTTACCTAACTGCTTTGGCCCAAGCGAGCAGTTTACACCAACTGCATCGGCAAGAGGTGACAACGTAAGAGCTGCAGCAGATGGCGTGCAGCCAGTAAATGTTCTGCCGTTTTCTTCAAATGACATCGTGCATATAATCGGTAAGTCACTGTTTTCACGTGCAGCAAGGCACGCCATTTTTGCCTCACCCAAATCCGTCATTGTTTCTATTATAACAAGGTCAGCACCATACTTAACACCATACTCAATCTGATGCTTGAAGTAATTGTAAGCAGATTCCTTAGACAAAGTACCCAAAGACTCAAGCATCTCGCCAAGAGGTCCGACATCAAGTGCAACATAAGCTTTTCCGTCTGCTGCCTTTTTTGCAATTTCAATTGCATTCTTTATAACAGCCTCACAGTCAAAGCCTGTGCCATGAAGCTTTAATGGACTTGCACCAAAGGTATTTGCAGTTATAACCTGCGAGCCTGCTTCAACATATTGTCTGTGAATGTTAAGCAATACGTCACAATTTGTAAAATTATAGCTTTCAGACAAAACGCCTGCAGCCATACCTGCCTTTTGAAGCATTGTCCCCATAGCACCATCTAAAATCAGCACTTCATTTTTTAATATTTCTCTTATAGGTTTCATTAAATATCACCCTTTGCACGTGTTCCCGCTTTTGCGGAAAGCACAAGTATTGTAGTTAGAACAGCATTCACAACCACCAAAGCTTACCATATAAGGCTCATTTGTAATGCCCATAACCGCCGTGACAGATTTTGTTGGCGTTAATAGCATAGAGGAGGTGGTTGTGAGTCCGATTCTTTTATATGCATCTGTTACAGCTATAATCTTTTTCTGTACAGATATGTCAAAATCCCCGTATCCGGGGCTATATCTCATTGTTAAATATTTAACATTCTCTTTTAATTTTATTATTTCAGTTACATAGTCGCATAAAGCTTCAACCGTTGCAGAAGCGCAGGCATCAAAAACAACTGCCTTGCTCATATCGGTTTTCTGATAGAAAGAAATCCTTTTATCAACCGCAGCACCAAGCGTTACCGCCATTATAACACATTTTTCTGAACACCTTAAAAGCTTATTTATATCCTTGCTCGTAAAAATAATATCGGTATTTAAAAGCTTGACTCCGCAGTTTTCAGGGCATATGGCAAAAACACCATATGCCCACCGCGGAGTCATTATTTCATTTATCTCATTTATACATTGTGTGCATTCTTCGGCAAGCTCTTTATTATATTCCTTACAGCCAAGGTAACGCAACGCCTCATTAATATCTGTTTTAATATTCATAACTGTAATTTTAAATTAATAATTTGATTGTCAATTTATTGATTAACTCCGTATTTTTCTTTTAAATCATTTCGTCTGCTCTTTATAATATACACTACCGATACAATAACGTATGCGAGCAATATATCAAACAAAAGATTAAATAAAAGTAAGTTCTTATCCAGATTGGATATTCCAAAAATAATTCCCTGAGTGTACAATGCAACCCACTGCATTATCGCAAGCACAACAGCAATTACACAAAGCTCACCATACTTTTTATGCTGAATTATTGCAAACACTATTATTACAACACTTATAAGTGCAAAAACAAGAATGTTTAAAGGAATCAGCTTAACCTTGATTGTGTTCCATAATGAAAACGGTGCGTTTTCACCCTCATAAAAAGCATTGTTCAAAAGCGTTTGCCCGTGCTTAACCAAATACTCAGGATTTTTAAAATAAAATGCAACAACCTGAGAATAAGAGGTTGACGCTTCAATAAGCTCGTAATGCTTAACGCCATAATTATATGCAGTTGAAATATTTGTGTCATAATCAACAGGCTTGTAAGTGATTCCAAATATAAGTGACAGTGCAATTATAATAACACCTGCCGTTGCAGTCATCACCTTTACACCTTTTGTCGCTCCAAGCTTTGTAAGAAATATAACAACCACTCCAAGCAAAGCTGCGCAAAGAGCTGTTGCATTATCAAACATAGCAAAAGCAAGAATCAAAGCGGTCATTGCAGCAAGCGATTTTAATGTTATCCTTTTATTAATACAAACTGCTGTTATTACGCAAACAGCCGAAATCAGAAAAGTGTAAATTCCTCCGAAGGGAAGAATAGTAAAAATGTGCCACAAATATTTTTTTGCAGTCAGCATCAATGCTAAAGCAACTGCAATCAGCTTGCCGTAGCCCTTTGCAGATTTGTAAAGAAAAATAAACGAAAGGGCAAGCACTGCTATATAAAAAATGCTTATGATAGCATTAGGAAAAACTGCACCGGGCAAAAGCCTTAAAGCTGACAAAATAACGTGATTTGTGTTAAGCGGCATATTAAATACGCCTGCAGCTTCACCGGTTAAAAAAGGATTTGCATTGTAAAGCCCAAGATATTCAAGGTCTTTAAAATACAAGCTGTTGTCCGGAACAATGCCGGGCGGCACAAGGTTAATAACCAGCACCGCCAGCACTACAAGCAAAAAAATCATATTCTTTTTTGTTGCCATTATATATCCATAGCCTTTCTGCCTACATATATAGTACAAAATTTATAACACCTTATTGTGGGCAGATAAGGCGTTAAATGGATATTTTGCCCATGTGCGTTTCGCCTTTTGGCAAAAATATTGCACGGCATTTAATTCTATATAACGTGAGCAATCACGTTATGATATCCTCCAAAGGAACTTATTATTTGTTAGCTATTTTATCAAGATGCTCTTCCATATCAAGCTTTAATGATATGCTTTCTGACTTCCAGTAGCAAAGAAGAAGTACAACAGTTCCAACAAGCAAGCCTGTAAAAATTGTGCTGATAGCCTTGCCCGGCATCGAAAGATATTCAGTAACACTTGTGTAAAGACCTGAAATTATGCTTACTGCAAGTGAAAGCCAGCCGATAAATTTCAAAAAGCCTGTAAGGAAGTTAAGCACAGGGTACTTTTCGCCCTCAACCTCTTCGTATTCATCGTCCTTTGCCTTTTGCTGAACTGTTTTAACGCGTTCCTTTTCCTTTTTTTCTTTCTTTTCTTTTTTAGGCTTTTCTTCCTGTTTTAAATCTTCTTCAGTTACTGCAGGTGCAACCTTTGTTTCGTCCTTTACAGGAGCGGGCTCAACACTGTCACCATTTAAGATTTTGTCTCTGATAAGCTCGCCTAAAACCTCGGCATAATCGCCTTCAAGCTTTCTGTTGTTGACCTCGGCAAGAACTGCCTTTAAGTCACTTAAATTATATGAAATAGATTTGGTTTTAAGACTTTCAATAAGCTCGATGATGTTTTCATCAGTATAATTTTTAAGAGTACCTGTTACCATTATTCGTTAACCTCCTCATTTGTTTGTGTATTTTCTGAAATTTCTTCTTCAATAGTTTCTTCCTCATGCTCAGTTAATGCAACTGAAACAATCTGCACACCTTCGTTAAATCTCATAAGTGTTACGCCCTTTGTAACACGTCCGAAGATGCTTACATCTGTTGCAGCCATACGGATGATTGTTCCGTCATTTGTGATAAGCATAATATCAACACTGTCGTCAACAACCTTAACACCTGCAACACTGCCTGTTTTTTCATTTATATTGTATGTGAGTACGCCTGAACCGCCACGTGTCTGAATCTTATATTCAGAAAGATTTGTTCTCTTTCCAAAGCCAAGCTCTGATACTACAAGTAAATCCTTGTCGTCCTCACATACGCACATTCCCACAACGTAATCGTCACCCTTAAGCTTGATGCCTCGAACACCGCGTGAAACTCTGCCCATCGGTCTTACGTCTGATTCCTTAAAGCGGATAGCCATACCATTGTGTGTGCCGATGATGATTGACTTGCTTCCGTCTGTTAATTCAACGTTTATAAGCTGGTCATCCTCGTCAAGCTCTATAGCCCTGATACCGCCCTTTCGTGCAGTGTCATAAGCCATAAGAGATGTCTTTTTGATTGTACCCTTTTTGGTCATCATCATAAGGTACATATCCTCAGTGAATTCTTTTATTGCAATGGTTGTCTGAATTTTTTCGTCAGCCTCTAACTGCAATAGGTTTACAATTGCTGTTCCCTTGGCGTTTCTGCCTGCCTCAGGAATCTGATAAGCCTTTAATCTGTACATTCTGCCCTTGTTGGTAAAAAACAACAAATGGTCGTGACTTGAGCAGGTAAGCATTGTTTCAACAAAGTCCTCCTCACGGGTCTGTAAGCCGATTATTCCCTTACCGCCACGGTGCTGAGTTTTGTATGTGTCAGACGGCATACGCTTAACATAGCCAACGTGAGTTACTGTTATAACACTGTTTTCCTCTTCAATAAGGTCTTCAATGTCAATCTCGGTAAGCACGTTTTCAATGCCTGTGCGTCTTTCATCACCAAACTTGTCACGGATTTCACAAAGCTCATCCTTGATTTTTTCCATAAGCAAGGTTCTGTCTGATAAAAGTGCTCTGAACTCTGCTGCACGCTCTGTTAAGTCGTTGTATTCATCCTCAATTTTCTCACCGTTCAGCTTTTGCAGCTGTGCAAGACGCATATCAAGAACGCTTTGTGCCTGAATTTCAGATAAACCGAAGGTTTCCATCAGTCGTTCCTTAGCATCATCGTAAGAATTTCTGATTACTTCAATAATTCTGTCAATATTTGCAAGAGCAATACGCAAGCCTTCAAGAATATGCATTCTGTCTTCAGCTTTTTTAAGGTCATACCTTGTTCTGCGTGTAACAATCTGCTCCTGAAAATCAATGTAATGCTGCAAAACCTCTTTTAATCCCATTGTTTTCGGCTTGCCGTCGTGAATAGCAAGAAGATTTACAGAAAAGCTGTCCTGCAATCTTGTATATTTGTAAAGCTGGTTTAAAACAACCTGCGGATTTGCATCACGCTTTAAGAATATCTCAAGTCTTATGCCGACACGGTCAGAAGAATGGTCGTCGATATCAGACAAGCCTTCAATCTTCTTATCCTTAACCAAATCTGCAATAGACTCAACCAGCATCTTTTTGTTAACCTGATACGGTAGCTCCGTAACAATAATGGAGGAGGTTCCATCTCTGTGTTCTTCAATTTCACACTTTGCACGGATTATAATTCGTCCGCGGCCTGTGTTGTAAGCAGCCTTTATGCCGCTGCGTCCCATAATTGTTCCACGTGTCGGAAAATCAGGACCTTTAATGTATTCCATCAGCTCTTCAACAGTGATGTCAGGATTGTCAATCTGTGCCATAGCACCGTCTAAAACCTCTGTCAGGTTGTGCGGCGGAATGTTTGTTGCCATACCAACCGCGATACCTGAGCTGCCGTTTATAAGCAGTGTAGGAACTCTTGTTGGTAACACAAGAGGCTCAACTCGTTTTTCATCAAAGTTGGGAGCAAAATCAACAGTGTCTTTTTCAATGTTTTCCAAAAGCACGTTTGCAAGCTTGCTCATTCTTGCCTCGGTGTAACGGTAAGCAGCAGGCGGGTCTCCGTCAACTGAACCGAAGTTACCGTGACCGTCAATTAGCGGATATCTCATAGAGAAATCCTGTGCAAGACGAACCATAGCATCGTAAACAGATGCGTCACCGTGGGGATGATATCTACCGATAACGTTACCGACGGTGGTAGCTGATTTAAAGAAGGGCTTGTCCACAGTTAAATGCTCTTCATACATTGAGTATAAAATTCTTCTGTGAACAGGCTTCAGGCCGTCCCTTACATCAGGCAGAGCACGGCTTACGATAACACTCATTGCGTAATCGATAAAAGCTTCCTTCATTCGTTTTTCTATGTCTATATTTACAATTGTTTGTGAGTCAAAATATTCTTCAAAATGTGAATCTTCGTATTTTTTATGTTTAGCCATTTGTATCTCTCCTACACATCAAGGTTTGTTACATACTGGGCATTTTCTTCTATAAAAATTCTTCGTGGCTCAACCTCATCACCCATAAGTATGCTGAAAATTTCATCAGCCTTTTCAGCATCCTCCAATGTAACCTTTAAAAGAATTCTGTTTTTTGGATCCATTGTGGTTTCCCAAAGCTCCTCGGGATTCATCTCACCAAGACCCTTGTAACGGCTGATGTCAACCTTTGCGTTGGCTTCACCATTCTTTAATTCTTCACTTATCATATCACGCTCTTCGTCACTGAACGCAACCTTTGATTTTTTACCTCTTGAAACCTTATAAAGCGGCGGTTTTGCAAGATAAATGTGACCTGTTTCTATAAGCTGACGCATAAATCTGAAGAAGAATGTAAGAAGAAGAGTCTGAATATGTGCACCGTCAACGTCGGCATCCGCCATAATGATAACTTTGTCATATCTTAGCTTTTCTATGTTAAATTCTTCACCTATACCTGTTCCAAGTGCCTGAATAACGGGCTTTAGCTTGTCATTTCCATAAACCTTGTCTGCTCTTGACTTTTCAACGTTAAGCATTTTTCCCCATAGAGGAAGAATAGCCTGATATTTGCTGTCACGTCCGTTTTTGGCACTGCCTCCCGCAGAATCACCCTCGACGATGTAAATTTCTGTCTTCGTTGCATCTTTTACAATGCAGTCGGTTAATTTACCCGGCAAAGAGCTTGAACCGAGAGGGGTTTTTCTTGTAGCCTCTCTTGCCTTTCGTGCGGCTTCTCTTGCACGGGATGCAAGCAAGGTTTTTTCAATAATATTTTTACCAACTGCAGGATTTTCTTCTAAAAATGTGTCAAGCTTTTCAGCAATAATACTTTCAACTAAGCCTCTAACCTCGGAATTACCAAGCTTTGTTTTGGTCTGTCCCTCAAACTGAGCTTCCTCAACCTTAACGGAAATAATTACTGATAAGCCTTCACGAACGTCTTCACCGCTTAAGTTTTTATCATTTTCTTTTATTAATTTTGCACGGCGGGCATAATCATTTAAAACTCTTGTAAGTGCTGTTTTAAAGCCTGTTTCGTGAGTACCGCCCTCAGTTGTGTGAATGTTGTTACAAAAGCTTATAATATTATCACTGTAGCCTGTGTTGTACTGCATAGCAATTTCTGCCATTGAAGTATCCTTTTTACCGCTTACATATATTATTTCTTCGTGTATCGGGTCCTTACCCTGATTTATAAACTCAACGAAGGATTTTATTCCACCCTCGTAATGCAAATCTGTTTTTGTTTCAGTTTCTGCACGCTTGTCCTCTAAAACAAACTTAACACCGCCGTTTAAGAATGCCTGTTCTCTTAAACGTTTTAACAGAATATCATAATCGTATTCCAATGTTTCAAATATTTTATAGTCAGGCTTAAATGTAACCTCAGTACCTTTTTTATCAGTCTTTCCAACTATTTCAAGATTGTTAACAGCCTTGCCTCGTTCATACTTTTGCCAGTGAATATTTTCACCATCGTGAATTCTTACCTCAAGCCATTCTGACAATGCATTAACAACAGACGCACCAACACCGTGCAAACCGCCCGAAACCTTGTATCCGCCGCCGCCGAACTTACCGCCGGCATGAAGCTGTGTAAATACAACCTCAACAGCAGGTATTCCCATTTTCGGGTGAATACCAACGGGTATACCACGTCCGTTATCTGTTACGGTAATGCTGTTGTCGCCATTAATGGCGACATAAATTTCATCGCAAAAGCCTGCCAACGCCTCGTCAATAGAGTTGTCAACAATTTCATATACAAGGTGGTGCAAGCCTCTTTCGTCTGTAGAACCGATATACATACCGGGACGTTTTCTTACAGCTTCAAGACCTTCTAACACCTGTATTTCTTTCGCACCGTAATCGTGTGTTACATTTTCTGACATTCTTTTCATTCCTTTCGACCGTCTTCGGTCTAAATTTTACCTGATATAAATCTCTTTTGCAGAGTTTGTGGCGATATCTGTGAAATATAAACTGTTTTTTTACCCTTTTTTTCACATATTACTGCAGAACGCGGCAGCTCTTCTGAAACATTTATTACAATGTTTTCCTTTGTTGCCTGCGTCAGATAATCCCTTGTTATTTTTGAAACAGTTGTACTTTCAAGGTCAATTATCGTTATTATTTCTTTTGAATTTATAACAGTATCTTCACCTAAATGTATGAACATTTTTTTATCTTCTCCGCATCAATTAAATTTGCATTTAAAAATTTATCTGCTTCAGTACAGGTTATAATAACCTGTGCATCCTTAATGTTATTTAAAATATAGCTTTGCCTGTCACTGTCCAGCTCTGACAACACGTCATCAAGAAGAAGAACAGGCATTTCGCCAAAAAAGCTGTTTAACATATTAAGCTCTGCCATTTTTAAGGAAATTGCAGCAGTTCTCTGCTGTCCCTGACTTGCATATGTTTTAGTATCAATTTCATTTATGAAAATTTTAAAGTCATCTCTGTGACAGCCATTTAAAGTAACACCAAAACGCTTGTCCTTTTCAATGTTTTTATTAAGCTCATTTAAAAAGCAGCCGTAAATGTCACTTTCATCAGCTATATAAATTCCGCTTTTGTATTCAAGCCGCAGCTTGTCACCACAAATATCATTATGAACAAGGTCTGCCGCAGCTGACAGCTTTTCAATATAATTTTTTCTTATATTATAAAGCATCGCTCCGCTTTGTGCCAGCTTTTCTGTCCAGATATCCAAAACGTCACTGTTCGGGTCATCCTTTAAAAGCTTGTTGCGTTGTTCTAAAATCTGCGAATAATCAGAAAGAATTTTAAAATACTTTTTTCCGTAGCGGCACATTCCCATATCAACAGTTTTCCGTCTGTCCTTAGGTGAGCCTTTAACTATTCTTAAATTTTCGGGGCAAAACATAACAACGTTCAAAAAACCCAAAAGGTCACTGGTTTTGTTAACTGAAACCTTATTGACTCTTATCTGCTTTTTTTTGTTTTTAAAAAGCCCTATTTCAATAGCTTTGTCTCTTCCGCCGCAGTTAACAGCGGCGGATATTTTCGCATTTTCCTTTTCAAACATTATAAGGTCATTTTCCAGGGCGTTTCTGTGAGACCGTGCATATGAAAGAAAATATATAGCTTCTAAAATATTTGTCTTTCCAATGCCGTTTGCACCATAAATTACGTTTGTTCCCTTTGAAAATTCTATGCTTCCAAATTCATAATTTCTGAAATTATATAACAAAAGCTTATTAACATACATAAAATTTGCTGTCTCCAAATTTAACTTCATCGCCCGGTCTTAGCTTTTTACCTCGCATAGTGCAGATTTCACCGTTAACAAAAACGTCTCCGTTTAAAATCATATCCTTTGCAAAGCTTCCGCTGTCTGCTATTCCGCAGAATTTTAAAAACTGATCAAGCTTTATATATTCAGTTGTAATTTCTATTTTTTGTGCCGTAACGGCAGTAGCCTTTAATCTTCTCATAGCATTAACGGTAAAACAAGATATTTATAAGCATCGCCTGAAACAGGTGTAATCAGACACGGCTTCATACCGCCGTTGAATGACATTGTAATCTCATCTGAATCAACTGCTTTTAAGGCATCAAGCAAATATCTGTTGTTAAATCCAATTTTTACATTTTCACCAACCATATCAACAGGAATTAATTCCTTAACATGGCCTGCACTTGTTTCACAGTCTATTTTTATCTCACCGTCTGCAATATCAAGCACCATAGGTGATTTTCCTATTTCATTAATAATAACAAGTGATGCACGTTCAACTGCTGATAATAATTCTCTGCCTGAAACCTTAACAGTTGTTGTATTTTCTGTAGGAATAATTTTATTGTAATCAATAAAATCACCTTCAATTGTTCGGCAAACGAAAAGTACGTTTGAAAACTCGAAGCGTGCATTTTTTGCTGATGCAAAAATTCTTATTTCTTCGTCACTGTCATCAATAACCTTCGTAAGCTCAGTTAACGATTTTGCAGGAATTATAACACCAACGTTCGGATACTGACTGTCTATAGTAATATTTTCTGAATTTATTTTACGAAGAGCAAGTCTGTGACCGTCAACACCAATCATTTTTGCAGCACCGTTTTCAGCCTCTAAGTAACAACCGCTTAAAATAATGTTGGGGCTTGAAACAGAGGTAGCATAATAAGTATGTCTTATAAGCTCTTTAATCTGCTTTTGTGTCATAGTTATGCAGAAATTATCTCCTGTAACACTTCTTTGAATGTCAGGAAAATCGTCAGGTGAAATACCTGTGATTTTAAACTTGGAATTTCCGCACTTTAAGTTAAGCAAATTGTTTTCAACGCAGTTAAATGTAACAATATCTCCTGAAAATTTGTTGATAATGTCACCAAATAATCTTGAATTAACAACAACTGCACCTTCCTTGTCAACGCTTGCTTCGATAACACATTCTATGCCTATTTCCAAGTTGTTGCCTGTTAATATAATTTTGTTTCCGTCTGTTTTAATAAGTATGCCTTCTAAAACAGTCATATTTGAATGTGAAGCAACTGCTTTCTGAACTGTGCTGATAGCTTCACTTAAAGAAATTCTGTCACAACTGAAAATCATTTTTTTTCTCTCCTTTATTAAAAATAAAATAATATATATTTTTAGTAGTAATAGTTATAGGTGCTGTTAATCCTGTTAACAAGCTTTAAACCCTATGTGGCTGTAGGCTTAAAGCCTGATAAAAAGATTGTTTATAAAAAATATTTTTGTAAACAGTTTTAACAGGTAAATTTAAAAAATATCTGTTTTAACAATTCTTTGAAAGTTATTATATGTTGATAATAATAATTGTGTTAATAACTTTATTTTTTTATTTTTATTGTGTAAAAATTGTCAAATTAATATTTAACAGCTTGTTTAAAAAACTTAAAAATACTGATATATAAGTCTTTTTACCTGTTGATAAAGTTGATAAAACTGTTGATAAGTATGTTGAAATGCTTTAAAAATACTCTATTCGTCATCATTCGATATATTTTTTATAAGCTCCTTTACATTGTTCATAACTGTAAGGTCACTTTCCATTTCCTCTTTAATTTTGTTTATGTTATGTAAAACCGTTGCGTGATTTCTTCCGCCAAAGGCTTTACCTATTTCGGGAAATGAAAGCTGTGTAAGCTCACGGCATATATACATTGCAATCTGACGCGGATATGAATAAATTTTATCTCGCTTTGAGCTGATAAGTGTTTCATTTTTTAAATTAAAATGCTTTTCAACCTCTTTGATGATATATTCAGCATCAATTTTTCTTCGCTGTGAGCCGACAAAATAATTTTTTAAAATCTTGTCCGCAGTGTCTATATCAATATCTTTTTTAGAAATATCACTGTATGCAATAATTGTTTTTATCGCACCCTCAAGCTCTCTTATGTTTGACTTAATCTGCTTTGCAACAAGGTCAAATATATCCTCAGGAATTTTTCCTGTAAAGTTATTAAGAGTAACCTTTGAATGTAATATAGCCATTCGGGTTTCATAATCGGGTGGCTGAATATCTGTCATAAGTCCGCCTGAAAGTCGTGTTCTTAAACGCTCCTCTAAAGGATTAATATCCTTTGGCGGGCGGTCAGACGTAAGAACAATCTGCTTTTTCTGTGCAATAAGCTCATTGAAGGTGTGGAAAAATTCTTCCTGAATACCTTCCTTGCCTGCAAAAAACTGAATATCGTCAAGCAACAAAATATCAATTTTTCTGAACTTGTCACGGAATTTTGCCATATTTTCATGTTTAATTGACCTGATAAAAGTATTGACAAAATTTTCAGAAGTAATATACAAAACCTTTTTGTTTGGATATTTTCTTATTACTTCGTTTCCGACTGCGTGCAAAAGATGAGTTTTTCCAAGTCCGCTTCCGCCGTAAATAAGAAGAGGATTGTAACTGTCCCTTGCTTCTTCATTCTGTGCGATAGCATATGCAACGGAATATGCAAATTCATTGTTTTTTCCCACAATATAATTGTCAAAAATAAATTTTGGGTTTAAATTGTATTCCTCACTAAGCCCCTCTTCAGGCTGAGCAGGAATATCGTTATGAATTTCTTCGGTAATTTCTTCTTCAACAAGAATTTTAACACTCATCGGGCGTTTGAACACTTTGATTATTGCTTCAACAGTCTGTTGTTCATACATTCCGTACATATCCCTTATGATGTCGTGTATAACGCTGAGGTAAATAGTATTGTCTTTAACATATAAAAGCTTTAAGTTATCAAAAAATGACATAAAGCCTGCCTCTGAAATCTGAGGTCTTATATATTCCAATACCTCTCCCCAAAGCTCTGCATCTGTTTTCATTTACTTATTTCTTTCCTTTCGTATATATTAATGTAGAAAGTGGGTATTTTTTAATTTTAAGCAAAATATTTCAGTGTATAATTATTTGATATTAATTATAACACAAAGTTTGAAATTTTACAAGTATATAAATAAATAATTTGAGTATAATTTAACAAAAGGAGTGTTGCATTATGAAAAAAATAATTTTAAGCTATGTTTTATCGCTTTTTTTCCTTTTAACAGGGCTGTATATTACCTCAACTGTACATAAAAATGAGCAGGTTAAAACTGTCCGTGTGCTTTGTAACGGTGAAGTTTTAAATATGCCTGCAGAAGAATATGTCTTAGGCGTGGTTTGCGG
>JAZNGX010000094.1:0-2804 GCA_045576675.1 Clostridia bacterium
AACATGGGGCTGGCAACCATTCGAGCATACATATAAGGCAACTGCCGCATCAATGGCATATAAATTTGTTATTACAGGCTCGTGCGGCGACCTTGTAATTGACAATGTTTATATGTACGAGTATGACCCCGCTACACATACAAAAATCGGTGAAAATATGATTAAAAACGGCGGCTTTGAAGAGCGTGCCGCATCAGCGACTGCTACTGTTGACGGTCTTAACCCAAAGTATCACAGAACTGCTGAGCAAATGGGTGTTACTGACACAACTGAGTACACCGAGCTGGGTAAAAGCTTTGTAAAAGCAAAGCATATTCCGGTCTATCGTGCGGATGAGATAGTAATTGACGGCAGTGATGATGAATGGGACAAATATACAAGAATTCCAATTGACATGTATGGTCAGATTGGTGAAGGAAAAGTTACTCTTACAGGTAACTATCGTTATGCGTGGGATGATTCATACCTTTACGCATACTATGAGTTTGACGATGATGTGCATCATTACAGCGAGGGTAACTACTGGGATCAGGACAGTATGCAGTTTATGTTTGGTGCATTAAATGAGGACTATGGGCGTGAGTTTGGTTTTTATCTTGATGACACAGGTGCAGTTAATATTTCAGGTGTAACCGAGGGTGAAATTATTTGCTCAATAGTACGCGAAGGAACAAAAACAAAGTACGAGTTTGCAATATCCTGGAATCTTCATTTTGATTCTGCACCTAAAGCAGCGTTGCTTAGCGGTCTTGCAAATGATAATGACAACGATGGTTATGGCAGAAAGGGCTGGCTTGAAACATCAAACGTTATAGCTGCTACCGGTAAGAATGCAATGTATTGCCAGATGTACCACTTCTTGAACGAAGGCGATACCTTCTATACATGGCTTGAGGGTGAAGAAAAAATTACGTCAGGTCAAAAAGTTAATTATACTTTAAGTATATTAAACCTTTCAAATGCAGAGCAGACCTACAATGTAACAACAAGCGAAAGCACTAAGAATATTACTGTTGCATCAAATGAAATTGGTACAACGGAAATAATTTACAACGCAGGCTCATATGGGCTCGACACAGTTGAAGCGACTGTAAAGTGTGGAACGCAATCTATTGAAAATTCACTTGACATTGAAATTGTTGTAAATGCAGATGACTTTACTGCATGGGCAACAAAAATGGAAGAACAAATTGAGAAAATCAAAACACTTATAAATGAATCCGTTGAGAAAAACATACCTGTTGATTATGCGAGAAAGGATTATTTTATACTTTCTGAGTTTTTAGGCTTTTTAAAGCAGGATCATAAAGATAAGGATTATGAGCATATGAATAACAATATGCCGCTTCTTGATGAAATTTGTGAAAATGCAATTGCAAATCTTGAGGCATATTTAAGTGGTGAAAAAGAAGCTTATGAGGTTCCAAGATTTAAAACGGGTACACTTGAAGCGCATGACGGCGGATATTATGCCGATATGTATGTTGATGGCAAGCTTGAAGAGGACAGACCTTTGTATCTTGTGGGCTACGGTCACTTTGCTTTTGCTGAGCAGTATATGAAGCAATATGATGAGATGGGTATGAACAGTATAGGTATTGGTATCAAGGCTTATGATGTTTTGCAGGAAAAAATCGTAAGCGATTACTGGTCAATTTCAAAGCAAAACGGATTTATCGGTGATGCAGATGTTGTTACAGATGCTGTTCACAGCGGAAAATATGCTGTGAGATTTAAAGGTGACCCCGAAAGTCCGGGCGGCTTTTTGTGGTTTACACAAACCTTTAATGTTGAACCTGATACTGAATATACCTATGGCTTATGGGCTAAGGGCGAGGGCTGTGAAAGAATATGGTTTTACGGAAACGGTGTTCCAAGTGCCGGAAGAAAGCATTTTGCCGGTACAAGCGGATGGACAAAGCATACCTATACCTATAAGACAGCACCAACCGAAACAGAGGTTAAGTTCTTGGTGCAGATGGAAAAGCCGGGTAATGCAGTAATAGATGACGTGTTCTTTGGTAAGACAGGTACAGATGAAAATCTTGTATTAAACAGTGGCTTTGAAAACGGACCCGGTCCCGAAAAGGAACCTGGTAAACCTTATGTTGTTTCAAGAACTGCCATTGAAGCCTTGAAGACAAAGCTTGAGGATGCCGAAAAAAATAATGTCGCAGTGACTGTCGGTGTGCAGTTATCAAGCTCTACACCTGCGTTCTACTATGATGTGTATCCTGAAATTTACGAGAATGGTAAGTTCCATCACTATGTACCATACAATCCGACTCATCCTAAGGTGTATGAGATAGCTCAGGATTTATATGATGCAGTCATTCCCGAAATAAAGGATTATAAGTCACTTAAATCAATTATTGTATCGAATGAACCAAGCTTTCAGGCGGCTTTAAGTGATTATTATGCTCCTATGTGGTCTGAATATTTAAAGAAGCTATATGATAACGACATTAATAAGCTTAATGAAAAATATAAGAGTAATTATGAAAAGTTTGAAGATATTATAATGCCGAGAGCTAATTCATCAGCCCCTGTGTTCTATGATTATATGGTGTTTAACAGAGAAATTCTTACAGAACATCACAGAACACTTACGGAAATGGTTAAAAAGCACGCACCGAATGTTCCTGTACATGCAAACTTTATGGATAATATAAGGCGTGACGGTGCAGGTGATTTGTATCGCGGATGGGATTATATTGCTGCAACCGAATTCTTTAAGTCGGATCGTAGCCATGTCGTTCTGTGAGCCAAGGAGTTGATTTATGACATTGTCTTCCTAAGACCGC
>JAZNGX010000095.1:0-4197 GCA_045576675.1 Clostridia bacterium
TGCAGATACATTTTAGGTGTTAAGCCTGAACATCTTAGCGGAAAAGAAAAATATGTTTTAAGTGACAAACAAATTGCTGAATATTATGGTTGCGAAATCCGCACACCATATACGGAAATTATTATAGCTTAAAAAGCTTGATAATAAGTTTGATGAGATAACGTTTTTTGAACTGACAGACCAAAAAACGAAATCACATAAAATTATTTAAAAAGAAAGTGAGAGATGAAAATGAAAACAAAGAAAATTCTGTCTTTAGCATTAAGTCTTGTTATGATTATAGCAAGCTTTGCACTACCTGCAAGTGCAAAAACAATTAGTGTTACTTATGAATTGCAGGAAAATTTTGCAGACAATGTTCTTGAAGGCGATGTCTGGACAGCGTTTGGAACTGCTGGCGCATCAACTGTTACAGAAGGTGCATTGCAGATTTCTGCTGACCAGTCTGGTGCAGGAATAACCCTTGCTAATAAGTTAGTTGCTGACGAAAAGGTTAAAATAAGCTTTAAAATGAAGTTTTCAGCGACAACAGCTGCCGGTGGTGTTGCAATAACAAATAATAATAAATACAATGCTACCACTAATCCTAATGGTACGTACAACTATAATACACTGTTTCGTGTAGTGCTTGGCGGTGACGGTTCAGTTGGTTATGCAATGAATTATGGTTCAACAGACTATTATAACGGTGATTTCCCAATGGGAGGATTAGCTAAAGCCAATGTAACACCTAATACTTGGAACGATGTTGATTTGGTGCTTGATACTCATTCTAACACATTTTCTCTATGGGTAAATGATGCTTGCATGGTAGACCGTTCAACAGCAAGTGGTATGACAGTTGGTCACGGCCAGAACCCTACCTTCACAGGTGCAGATAAAATTGATTTGTATAATGCTGGTGTACACTCAGCAGGTACAGGTAATGTTTTGTTTGATGATTTTGAAATTACAAGAAATGTTAGTGATGAGATTGTACCAACATCATATTTCTTTACTGATTTTGATGATGTGAATGGTGATGCAAGTTATATTAAATCATACGATTGCTTTGACAGTATGTATATGCCTTGGGCAATAGATCGTGTTAACGTTGCTGCTGCAGGTCAACCTGCTAATTATGTAATGCAAATTGCTGACAGAAATAATGGCAGTGATGCTCAGCTAAGAATGAAATTTGATGAAAAGGTTACAACAGGCATATTAACTGTTGAGTTTGATTACAAGGCAGTAAATGGTGTTATTCCACGTTTGCTATTTGACCAGACAGCTGATACCAGAATGCGTTTTATTCCTGTATTGGAAAATGCAGTTTTCGGTCCCGGAAACTTAGACTCAGGCGATTCTACTTTGGAAGATGCTTCATCTTTAATAGGTATTAAAAACAGCTTTACTTATGATGCAGCTTCAGGTTCTTTTGGCTACACAGAAGCTATTTATAATGAATGGGTACATGTAAAATATGAATATGATATGGCTACAGGTAAATCAGTTGTAGAGTATGGCGATACAGTTTTGACTGCCGATGATTTCTCTGAAGCATTTACAAAGAGTTTCAAAGAGTCAGGTATCCATGGAATTGTGTTTGAAAACGTATATGGTGCAGCAGGAAATTATTACTGGATTGACAACCTGAAGATTACAAATCAGGGTGAAGGTGAGTCATCTGCAAATCTTGGTTCATACGATTCAAACTTTAATAATGGAACAAGCTTTTGGACAAAGACTTACGGTGCTGCAGAGGTAGTTGAGTCTGATGATAATCATGGCAATTCAATTCAGTTCTATCCTATAGTTGGCAAGAATGATGGTAACTTCTGGTATTATCATGAGTATACAAAACCTTTCACATCCGGCAAGTTGACATGGAGCTTCAGTGCGTGCCCTGTTAAAGGTGCGACAAATGATGAAGAGAGCAGAGCACAGTTTGCAATTTGTGGTGCATGGGGTCTTGCAGCAGATAAGGCATCAACAGTATTGTTTGATAAAGCAAACAATACTATTAGCGGAGCAGGCAGTTACCTTTGTGACTTTACTTACGGTGAGTGGTATGATGTTACAATGACAGTTGACCTTGATACAATTGAAACAGAAAATATGAGCGTCACAATAATGGATGCAAACGGCGATGTGCTTGCAACAAGAAACGACCTTGTATATCCAAAGGATGAAATTATTTACCTTATGGTTCAGGGCTTCTATGGTGACAAGGGTATATATTATGACAATCATGAAATTTCATACGAGGCACCTGCACCTGCTATAGCTAACATAAATGTATATGATGCATTAGGTTCAAAGGTTACTGACCTTGCTAATATTCCTGCTTATGTAGATACAATTGAGGTTGAGTTTAATACTAATGTTGATTTAGAAGGCTTGGCTGATAAAATTTATATTGAAACTAACGATGACAACTTTACAAAGATTAATACCAAAGGTTCATTGCTTGGTAACAAATATACATTAAAATTAGATGATGCAGCATTAGCACCTGATACATCTTATTGTGTGGTTGTTGAAAAGGGTGTTAAAAATACTGATGGTGTTGCTACAACATCAAATTCTTACACAGACATTCATACAGCTGAAGCTAAGCTTGATGCTACATTTACAGGCTCAAGTGCAGAGAATGTATCTGCTATTATTGCAGGCTCAACGATTTCTGTTAATCTTACAGCTGAAAATACATCAGGTACATCAGTTTATCCATATATGATTATAGCATATCGCAACGGTTCACAATCTGTACACGTTGACATTGCAAAGCTTAATTTAACAGTAGCTGAAACTGATATGGCAGCAGGCAACATAACAGTTTGCCGCAAGGTTCCGTTAGACATTCCTGCTTTTGATTCAGTTAAAGTATTATTATGGGACGGAATTGACACAATTAAGCCGATAGCTGATGATTTTGTAATTCAATAATTATTATAATGTTGCGGGTGGGTTTTAAGCACCTGCCCGCAATATTTATTTATACGGGTGATTGTAATGAAAAATATTTTCGCGATAGATACTCACTCACATTTTAATCATAATGTGCCTTATGACACGATTTGTGATGAGAAAAACAAAGCTGATATTGAATATTTGAATAAAATGTACACATCAGCAAATATAGAAAAGGTTATTTGTTCTACGTTTTCTTCAGTTTTATCTCCTGAAAGAGTTTTTGAGGAAAATGAGTATTTGTTTGAATATGCCAAACAAATAAATTGGCTTTATCAATGGGTTGTAATTGACCCGCGTGATCCAAAAACATTTCAGCAGGTAAAAGTGATGCTAAACAGCGGCAAATGTGCAGGTATTAAGCTTCACCCGGTGTACCATAAATATTCTTTGGATGAATATGGGGATTCGATTTTTTCGTTAGCATCAGAATTTGGTGCTATTGTTCAAATTCATCCGGAAAGAGATGCTGATTATATCCTTCCCTTTGCTGACAAATACCCGGATGTTAAATTCATTATGGCACACTTAGAAAATGAATCATATGTAAGGGCGATTGAGATGGCGAAGCACCAAAATGTATATACCGATACGTCAGGTTCTGCAAGTGTTTCAAATCACATATTAGAATATGCAGTAAATCGTATTGGCTCTGAAAAAATATTGTTTGGAACAGATACTTATTCAGCAGGCTTTCAGCGAGGACGTGTTGAGTATGCATTAATTTCAGACAGGGATAAAAGTAATATTTTAAGAGATAATGCAATAAAGCTTTTTGGTAATATATTGACATAATGGAGGAACAAATATGTCTAATGAGGTTAAATATTATTTAAGAGGAATGCTTTCGCAAATAACCTTGCTTTTTACCGCAGGTGGAATTTTACAAACGTTCTTTTCGGAACTGGGTTTTTCTTCAATGCAAATCGGTGTGTATACTTCAATGGTAAGCATAATTCAGGTATTTGTTATGTTTTTAGGTTTATTTTATGCCGATAGAATTGTTAATATAAAAAAATTTATATCTTTACTATCACTTAGTCCGATTATATTCTGTTTACCGATGATGTATTTTTGTGTTGCGAAAGGTATATCCGTTAATATCATATACATTATTGCATTGGTATTGTGTACATTTCATAATTTGTTTTACGGCTTTAGCAATATTTTGATTTATAGATTACCATATTTAATTATTGACATAAAAAATATTTCAGGGCTTGAAAATATTAATGGTATTGTTGG
>JAZNGX010000096.1:0-22819 GCA_045576675.1 Clostridia bacterium
TCTTATGGGAAAGACATGGACAAAGACGAAGCAAGGTTAAGAGCTGTTTATGAGGCAGGTGCAATGCCTTTTATGCAGTTATACAGAGATTTTTCGGACGAAAAGACAATATACAGCAAGGAATGGAACGCCTTTGCAAGAATGTGGCAACGACCTGCGGCAACTATTGCACACATGAAAAAGGGAACTGATTACAAAGATTTCAATACATGAGGACGGGGATTAAATGGAGCAGTTAAACAAATTGACAAGGTTACTTATTGAAGCTGAGTATTTTGACAGCCACGTGGAGGCGGCGAGGTTTCTGATACGGAACGGTATAGTAGTTGATGAGGTTGTGAGAAATGAAAATTAAGTTTGTTGTATTAGGCGAGCCAAAAGGCAAGGGCAGACCTCGATTTGCAAAGTGTGGCGATTATACCAAGGCATATACGCCTACAACAACAGCGTCTTATGAAAATTTGGTCAAGCTTGAATATCAGAGGCAATGCGGTGATATAAGATTTGAAAAACACGAAATGCTTGACCTCAGAATTTTTGCATACTATACAATTCCCAAAAGTACAAGCAACAAAAAGAAACAGCAAATGACAGAGGGCGTTTTAAGACCAACCAAACGTCCCGATATGGACAATATTGTAAAAATTATAGCCGACAGTTTAAACAACATAGCGTATCACGACGATGCACAAATTGTTGATACGATGGTAAGAAAATTTTATTCGGATATTCCGAGAGTTGAAATAACAATACAAAATTTAGGAGGAAAAAACAATGAATAACGATGTTTTAACACTAACAATGGAGAGCGATGCATTTAATGCTTTAAAGACAGACTTTAATCAGGTATTGAGAAAAACACTTTCAAATATGGAATTAAAAGAAAGTGAACAGGCAGAGCTGACATTAAAGCTTAAGATAACACTTCAGAAAGATACCGCACCTGATTTCAGCGAAACAAAGTACAGAGCAGAACGAGATATTACAAGACCAATGTTTACTCATAAGGTTTCTTCGGTTATGCAGACAAAATGTGAAAAGTCTGGTGTATTAAGTGGCAATTATGAGCTTGTATGGGATGAAGTGACTTGCAATTACATAATAAGACCTGTATGTGACGGACAAACATCAATGTTTGATAATGAACCTTCTGAGCCGTTATATTTAGCTGCAGGCGAAACAGAACCTACGGCAGAAGCCATAGATGTAGAATATGAAACCGAATCCGACAACACAGACGGATATGATTACGAGGAACCGGACGATGAACAAATATGACTATCAAAAGGCGATAAAATTTTTCAGCGATGAAATGCACTACTTGAAGCTTATGCCGGAAGTACATAGTTGCAAGGCAAAAAAAGAATGGCAAGAGCAGATTGATATTTACGACACTATTATAGACGCATGCAAGGTTGCAACTATATTGGACAACGCAAATTACGCAAAAGCAATTTCTTTTTTGAAAGAAGAAATAGAACGCTTAAAGCGTGCACCCAAGCTTAATGGTTGCGAAATGACAGAAGAATGGCAGAAACAGCTTGAAATATGCAAAGCAGCTGTAATTGCGTGCAGGAAGGTGAGCAATATATGTACAGATGCTTAACGTGTGAGAAAGTCTTTGACGAGTTTAAAATCGTCAGAGGCGACTATCACAGTGAAACAACACCGCCGTCTTATGAGCCGGACATTGCTGTTTGCCCATATTGCGGTGACTATGAAATTGAATTAAACGGAGGAATGAACAATGGCTGACATTATGCTTATGGGTGAGAAAAACCCAAACTATTTAGGCAGCTTTGATTTATATGATATGTCGGTACAGGAGCTGACACTGACAATTAAAAACATCAAGCCGGAAGAGGTTATAACAAACGGTCAAAAGGAGCTTTTGACAGCGTGTTATTTTACTGAGCCTTACAAACCAATGATTTTAAATGCCACCAACAAAAAGCGTATAGCCAAGCTTTACGGCACAAAGGACAGTGACAAGCTTGCCGGCAAGAAGGTTACGATTATTATTGAAAAGGTTAAGGCGTTTGGCAAAATTCACGATGCATTAAGAGTTAAAGAGGCTATACCAAAGGCGTCGGTTACACAGCCTTTACCGAGATGCTCTGATTGCGGCCGTGAAATTGAGGGCATAGGCAACAGAAGTCCTTTTGAGATTGCACAGCACACAGCAAAGAATTACGGCAGGCAATTATGTGCCGAATGTGCGACAAGAGCGAAGGAGGCGTTACAATGAATTTAACAACAGACAATTATTTCAGCAAGGAAATGCAAGCAAAATACATGAGTGTTTCACAGTTTAAAGCCTTTGAAAAGTGTCAGGCGGCGGCAATGGCTGAAATTACAGGTGAATATGAGCCGCAAATGACAATATCATTATTGGTAGGCTCGTATGTAGATGCATACTTTGACAACAGCATTGATGCATTTAAGGCAAAATATCCAAAGATATTCAGGCAGACAGACGGTGTGCTGAAATCTGACTACAGGCACGCAAATGAAATAATACAACGCATTGAGCGTGACACTTTATTTATGGAATTTTTATCAGGTAAAAAGCAGGTTATAATGACAGGCGAGCTTGAGGGTATACCAATTAAAATAAAAATTGACGCATTACACCCGGACAAAATTGTTGATTTAAAGATTGTAAAGGATTTTGCACCGATGTACGTGCCTGAACAGGGCAGAGTAAGCTTTATTGAAGGCTGGCGTTATGATTTACAAGGTGCGGTTTATCAGGAAATTGTACGGCAGAACACAGGCAAGGCTTTACCGTTTTACATAGCCGCTGCCACAAAGGAAGCTGTCCCCGACATTGACATAATTGAAATACCGCAAGAGCTATTGGCTTATGAACTTGGCAAATTCAAAGAAAAGTTAAAGCTATACGATTACATAAAAAAAGGTGTTGTTGAGCCTGAACGTTGCGAGCGGTGCGATTACTGCAAGGCAACAAAGCAGTTGACATCACCGAAAAGCTTAGAGGAGTTTTCAGAATGAACAAAGTAGAATTATCGGGCAATTTAACACGTGACATAGAGTTAAAAAAGCTACCAAACGATAAAAGCACCTGCAGCTTTACAATTGCCTGCAGGCGTAACTTCAGAAACAAAGATGGTGAATATGATGCAGACTTTATAAACTGCGTTGCATTTGGACCACAAGCGGATTTTATTGCGAAGTATTTTACTAAGGGGCAGGGCATAATCGTGTGTGGTGAGATAAGGACAAGAACGTGGGACGACACACAAGGTACACGCCACTGGGTAACAGAAATTAAGGTTGACGAGGTTGAGTTTAACGGATCCAAAAAAGAAGTATCAGCACCTGTACAACAGGCAGCACCGACAGCCAACACTTCACAGGCACAAAATCTCAATGCACCTTCAGGCGTTGGCATTGACGAAGACTTACCGTTTTAAAGCTTATGGAGATATTAATTGACACAAGAGAAAAGGAACGGGCGATTAAAAAAATCGTCCGGACCTTTGACGAAAAAAGAATAAAGCATGACAGCTCAAAGCTATACATAGGAGATTATATGAGCCTTGACAACGCAAGGCGGGTTGTTGACCGCAAGCAGAACTTATCGGAGTTATATGTAAACCTGTGCCACGAGGGCAAAAAGGGACGAAATTACGACAGCTGCGAACGCTTCAGGAAAGAACTTGAAAAATCCACGAAAATGCGTATATGCGTTGTTTTCTTAATTGAACACGGTAAAGACATTACTTGTCTTGAAGATGTACGAAAGTGGCAAAATCCACGCCTTAACGAAACACCGTATGCGTGGAACGGTGAATGCATGTACAAGCACATGAAAATACTTCTTGAGCAGTATCCGTATGTACGGTTCAGATTCTGCGACAAGAGTGAAACAGGCAACAAAATTATTGAAATACTTAGGCAGGTGAAATAAATGCAGGTATTAAACGGCTTTGTAAAGATACACAGAAAGCTTTTGCAGTGGGGTTGGTATCAGGACAACGTTATCAAGAGTGTGTTTTTACACATATTATTGACCGCTGCATATAAAGAAAGTCAGTGGATGGGGTTAACCATAAGAAGAGGGCAGGTTGTTGTAAGCGCCGAGAAAATGGGGCGGGATTTAGGTTTTACGCGTGAGCAGGTACGAAGAGCATTAAGAAAGCTAAAATCAACCAACGAAATAACCATCGAAACAACCAACAAATATTCTCTTATAACCGTTGTAAATTGGGAAGATTATCAAGTTTTGGACGAAGACACAACCAACAAAACAACCAACAACAACACAAACGAACAACCAACAAACAACCAACAAACAACCACATCTAAAGAATAAAAGAATAAAAGAAGATAAGAATTTATATAAAAAAGAAAAGGCGAGACGGATTTTGACAGACTGATTTTTGATTTTTCTGAAAATGGCGATTTGCAGTTGGCGATATATGAATTTATAAAAATGCGTAAGAGCATAAAAGCACCGCTTACAACTCACGCCTTAGAGTTAATACTTAAAAAGCTTTCAAGCCTTGCATCAGAGGACGGACAGAAGATTGCTATATTAAACCAAAGCATTGAAAACGGTTGGCGTGGCGTATTTGAGTTAAAGACATCAGAGAAGAGTGCATCAGAGGGGAACAGGGGCAAGTACAGCAATTTTGACAATCGCAATGACATTGATTATGACGAGATAGAGCGTGCGAGCATCAGAAAAAGAATTGGCGGTGACAAAAATGCGTAAGTGTAGTGTTTGTGGTGTCGGGCATAACAGCGGCAGTATTTGCCCGAGCGAAAAATACAAAGAACAATTTATTTGTGTAACGTGTTGCCAAAAATGCAAGCACTGGCAACGTGACAAGCGTGTACATATTTGGTACTGTCATTTACGCAAGCTTAAAAGTCCGAAGCCAAAGACAACCGTTGAAAGCAACGACATTGACACAAACTATAATTTTTTAGGGGCTACGGAAGATGAAGAGAAAAATGTATAAAAAGAAGTGCAAGAATCCTGAGTGCAGAAAGACGTTTACGGGAAAAAGCTCACAGTTATATTGTTGCATTGAATGCAGAGCTTCTTACAGAGGGAAGACCGAGCAACCAAAAACGGCTACGCTTGACGATGCTGCAACCAGGGCAAGGGAGCTTGGTATGAGTTATGGAAAATATCAGGCAATACAATATCAAAAGAAAAGAGGATTTTAAAAATGGCTAACAATTTAGCAAAATTATTATCACGACAAAGACAAACAGCAGCAGAGGTGGCGTGTGTATGCGTTAAAGACACGTTGTATGTAGTATCAGCTTGCATAGCTGCACAGTTATACGAGCGAGGATATAAGAGAAAAGGCATAGAGCGTTTTATGAACGGTGTTATGGGTTACATACAGGAGTTTGTTGACAACGCAAAGAGTGACTACATAGACAAGGACGGTTACACGAAGCACAGAAATCTTGAATATGCAACAAAAAGAATTGTAGAGCGACAGCGTGAGATTATCGGTGACGAGCCGTTAATATTCGACATTAGCGAGCTGATAGATTTGTTGTTAAAAAGGTAGGTGTGAAAAATGGCTGAATTGAAACCGTGTCCGTTTTGTGGAAGTACGGATATTAGATATTCTTTGAAAATTACAGGACATTTTGATGTTAGATATCACGCAAGTATGTATTGCAATAAATGCCATTGTTACGGAGCCAGAACTTTAACCACAGTTGTTAAGCATGATGATTATAAAGGTAGAACCACGATCGAAAATGACAAAACTATTAAGCAAAAAGCTATAGATGCTTGGAACGAGAGAGCCGAAATAAAAACTGGGAAATGGTTGCCAACAAACATTCCTTCATATTTCGGTGGGATTATATATAAATGTTCTGAGTGTGGTGCACAAGACGGAGACCACTCATCTATTCTTGGTCGTTATTGCTGGCGATGTGGTGTAAAAATGAATACCCAATAAAACTGTAAAAGAATGTGTTGAAGAAGCAAGACTTGAAGGTTACAACGATGCAGAACTCTTTGCTATCGGTTATATCGAGCCATATCAAGTGAATTATGTGAATGCTGACCAAATAATAGAATACTTGCAGCAAGACGCTTTTGACAAAATTGGAGAAGTTTCAGATGATTGGCTCAATAATATTTCAAGAGAACAAAGTGCAGATTTAGAAATCAGGGTTCTCAAAGTTGTTTTGGAATGGCTAAAAGATTGTAATGAAGAACCAACATTTTATAAGGTTGAGCCTTTTGATGAATTAACATTACAAGAAGCATTGCAAAAATACGACCACCAAACCGAGGAAGGCGGTGAGGGGTAATGGGAAAATATGCAGCTAACACAAGTGTATCGAGCGAGTTATCGAGGCTTGAAAAAATAGAAACGGACGGTAAAGCAGAAAACAAAAACGGTTAGAGAGGTGATGTGATGACCGCAAAAGAATGGCTGAGTAGAGGCTTTTATCTAAACAAAGAGATAATGTTGATTGAAAAAGAGTTGGAAACTGCTGAAACTTTAGCTACAGGAACAGTAAAGAGCGTTGGCGGTGAAATAATACAATCCGGTGCAGAAAACTCAACAGAACGTAATTTTGTTCGTTGTGCAGAATATGCCCTTTCGCTAAAAAGACACAGAGCAGAGTTGATAACAATCAAGAACGAAATCTTTAACGCTATTTCAAAAGTTGACAATTCGACCCTTAGAACATTATTGTTTGCAAGGTATATCAATTTTGAAACATGGGAAAAGATAGCTGCAGATTTGGAATTTAGCGTAGTACATATTTACAGGTTACACGGAAAAGCATTAAAGTGTGTAAAAATAGATTGATAAGATGTTATTGAATGTTATGTTGTCACTGTGTTAAAATAGTATCATCGAAATAGGAGCAATCCCAATCAACCGGGGTTGCTTTTTCTATGCCCGAAAAGAAGGGAACGTTATGAAAAATGAGTTAATATTGACGTTATGTTATTACTGCAAGGCAATACTTGCAGAAAATAATAAATTAATAAAGCAAAACGATATTAAGTATCCGTGCGACATTTGCAAGCGTATGGGATTTGAATACAAAGTAACGAAGTTGAGAGGTGGTGGAAGTTGTCGGCAAAAAAATTAACTGATAAGCAAATAAAACAAATTGTTGCCGAGAGAGCAGAAGGTAAAAGCTATTCATTTATTGCAAAAAAGTATTCTGTGTCACCAAACACTGTGAAAAATTACTGTAAGTTAAACAAAGAGTTTGCGGAAATTTGCGACATAAAAAAAGCCGAGAACGCAAAAAACGTTCTTGAACACATGGAAAATAAAGCAGAGCTTGTTTGTGACATTATGGATAAGTGTTTAACAGAGCTTGCGGATCCGGACAGACTCAGCGATAGTTCAACACGTGAAATTGCAGTAGCACTTGGAATAATAATAGATAAATTCACGCAGGTCGGTAAAAATGACGAAATCAAAAAGCTTGATGAAGTTCTTGGCAAGATAGAAGGTAATATATAAATGGCATTTTCAAAAAAACAAACAGAGTTTCTTTATAACGCTACGCATCGTTGGAATATAAAATCAGGTGCGACACGTTCAGGTAAAACATATCTTGATTATTTTGTTATTCCCAAGCGTATCAGAGCTGTTAGCGGTTATGATGGACTGACGGTTATACTTGGCAATACAAAAAGCACATTGCAGCGTAACGTTATTGAGCCTTTGCAAAAAATATGGGGTGTGTCGTTAGTGTCAGATATTAAAGCTGACAATACCGCCTATATGTTTGGTGAGAAGGTGCATTGTCTTGGTGCTGATAAAATAAGTCAGGTTGACCGTTTGCGAGGTTCAAGTATAAAGTATTGCTACGGTGACGAGGTTGTAACGTGGCACGAAGATGTGTTTAATATGCTTAAATCACGTCTTGATAAGGAGTACAGCAAATTTGACGGAACGTGTAATCCCGAGCATCCTCAACACTGGTTTAAAAAATTTATTGACAGCGATGCGGATATATACCTGCAGGAATATACACTTGACGACAATCCGTTTTTATCGGAAGTTGTAAAAGAAAATATAAAACAAGAATACCGTGGGAGTATATTTTGGGACAGATATGTGCTTGGCAAGTGGGTCAATGCGGAGGGGCTTATTTATCAACTGCTTGCGGACAATCCAAAGCAGTATGTTATTGAAAAAGATGCTTTGCCTGATATGCACGATTACAATATCGGCATAGACTTCGGCGGCAATAAATCAGGACACGCAATTGTGCTGAGTGCAATTGGTACAGATGGTTGTTTATACTTCCTCAAAACAGATTACCGAAAGGCAAGCGGAACAAAAGCAGAAGATGTAATTAATTGGTGTGTAAGAAAGTGTGACGAGTTTTACGAAGAATATCCGTACTTTTTTGATGTTTATCCTGACAGTGCGGAGCAGACTTTGAAAAACTCTATTGAAAGCAAATCAAGGTTTAATGTTTACAACAGCATAAAAGCACCAATAATTGACCGAATACGTTTGATTAACAAACTTTTAGCAACTGACCGTGTGAAGTTTGTTGATGGTGAATGCGATGAGCTTATAAAAGCATTTTCGGAAGCTTTGTGGGACAGCAAATCACTTGAAGATAAGCGGCTGGACAACGGGACATTCAACAACGACATAATTGACGCAGCGGAATACAGCTTTACATACAATATGGGTTACTTTGAAAGGAGTTAGAAATGTTTAAAGAGTTTTTGGAATATATAAAGCGGTTATTTAATATCAAAAGAACCGTCACAAGCGACAAGCAACAGACAGATAATCAGACGTATGATGATGAATATCTGAATATTGCCGATATTAACTTTACTGCAATATTTGCGAACAAGCTTGCAACAATGTCACTTGCCGACAGCACATGTGAAATTCAGGCTGATAACAAGCGTGCAGAACTGCTTAACGAAGCTTTGTCAGCTGTATGGAATAAAATTAAAAAAATCGTTTCTTCGGCTCTTGCGGTAGGTGGTTGTATTATTGTACCGTATGTAAAAGACGGTAAAATATTATTTAATACTTTAAAGCAAAACAGGCTGATTATTAACAGCCGTGACGGCGAAAAGATAACAAACGCAACAGTGCTTGCTGACAGTATGACGATAAACAACAACGTTTATTACAGATTTGTCAATTATTCGATTGAGGGGAATACCCTTTACATAACAAACCGTACAACTACAAAATACGGCTCGCCTGCAACGATAGACGAGTGGAAGGATATTCCCGACACTGCAATTTCAAATGTTGACCGTGTACTGTTTGGCTTCATAAAATCACCTGTCGACAATCGAAAAAACGCTGATGAATACGGAGTGCCTATTACTTATGGTTGTGAAAAAATCAAAAAAGACATTATGGAATGTCTTGAACAGATAAGGGATGAATTTAAGCTTAAGGTCGTGAGGTTGCAGGTTGATGATAGAACGCTTGACAAGGATCCAAAAACAGGCAATACAATTCTTAAAGACAAATTATTTTTAGCCGGCAAATCAGATGACGGTAACTTATTTAACGTGTTTGACCCTGAAATTCGTGACAACTCATATCATGCAAGGCTTGATAAGCTGTTTGAATTGTTTGAAAAGCAGGTAGGTACAAGCAGAGGCATATTAACAACACCCGAAACACAAGGTGCAACAGCAACCGAAATAAAGGCGGCTATTGCTGATACGTTCGCAATAGTAACAGACATAAGAAAAGCGGTTGAAAGCGGTTTGCGTGATTTCGCTTATGCATGTGACGTGTTGGCTAATTATTATAATCTTACACCTGCAGGCGAATATGAAATAGATTTTAATTGGTCATATTCCATGATTGAGAGTTCAACTGAAACCTGGCAACAGATGAAAGATTTGCAAAGTAAGGGTGGTCTTAGCAAAGCCGAACTAAGAGCTTGGCAGACTGGTGAAAGCTTGGAAGATGCACAAAAAGCCATTGATGAAATAGCAAAGAACGAGCCTACTATGACAACGATTTTGGGAATGAGTGAGTAATATGCTTAACGAAAATCAGATTGAATTATTGCCTGAGAGAATATATCAAAGGCTTAATGCAATTAATACTGAATATCTTGAAAGCATAGGCGAGGTTATAAAAGAAATTGGCGAGTTGCGGCCATCTGATGTTCACAAGTTACAGCAGATGTATAGATATGGCTCAAAAGTTGATGATATTGTTAATAAGCTTGCAAAGACAAGTGAAAAAAACATTGCAGAAATATACGAAATATTTGATATTGTTGCAAAAGAAAATTATAACTACTCAAAACCGTTTTACGAAGCGAAGGGCAAAAAGTTCATTCCGTATGAAGAAAATGAGAGCTTGCAGAAATATGTCAAATCCCTTGCAAAGCAAACTGTTGGCGAATATATTAATTTAACGCAGCACACGGCTTTTGCAGTGTTTGACAAAGGTGATTCCATTGCACCGTTGTTTGAGGCTAACAAAAACAAGGTTGCAACCTCACTGTCAGATACATATACTAAAGTTATTGATTATGCGGTGATCAAAGTGCAGACAGGTGTGACGGATTATAACTTTGCTATGCGTGAGGTTATAAAAGCAATGGCAGACAGCGGCATCCGTACAGTAGATTATGCGACAGGGTATTCAAGAAGATTGGATACGGCCGTAAGACAAAATGTATTGTGGGGCATAAAGCAATGCAATCAAAACACAGCTGACAAAATCGGCGAGGATTTCGGTTCAGACGGATACGAAATAAGCTATCATTCACACCCACGACCTTCACATGAAGAAATGGGCGGTAAGCAATATGCAAAAGGTGAGGGAAGGACAGTAAAAGGTGTGTATTATCCATCTTTTGAAAAAGAGGCTGAGCCGCTTTTGAATGAATACAACTGCCTGCATTTTAAGTTTTCTGTTTTGCTTGGAATTTCACAGCCTGCATACAGTGAAGAACAACTTGAACAGTTAAAGGCTGATGATAAGCAGACTTTTGAATTTGAAGGCAAAGAATATACCAAGTATGAGGCTTCACAACTGCAAAGAAAGATTGAAACTGAGGTACGGCATCAAAAGGACCGTGCAGTTATAGCAAAAGCGGCAGAAAATGATGATTTAAGGCGTGAGGTACAGAGCAGAATCAATCTGCTTACAAGCAAATATGCTAAGCTGTCACAGGCTTCGGGTCTTCCTACAAAAATGGAGCGTATGCAGGTTAAGGGATTCAGGAGTGTTAAGGCGAAAACTATTGACAAATCTGTTGAAAGTGGTATAATTAAATCAGGAAGTGAAGTAATGTACCGTAAAGCAAAAGTGGACAAGATAGAACAAATGCCAAAGAAACAGCTTAGAAGAATAGTTAAGTCATTTAAAGCAAAGGGCGGAAGTATTCAGTTTAGTGAAGAAATTGACAGATATCTTGAAAGTAAAAGTGCTGAAGCGATTACATATAATGCTCAAACAATTTTGATAAAAACAAATGCCGGAAGAGCGAGCGTGTTTGAAGAATTGATACATGCAACACAGTACAAAAACGGCGAAAATGATGGCAGTTATTTGAAACGTTTGGAATGTGAGATAGAAGCTCAAAAGAAATTATTACGCAATAGTAAGGCTTATAAACTGACAGAAAAAGAAATTCAGCAAACTAAAGAAGCTTTAGTTTCGTATGAAAGAGAATTAAAAACATATAATAAAACAGGAGGTGTATGATATGTTTAAGGTTATTGATAAATTTGAAATTGGTATGAATTTGTCTGTTACTTTTGAGGGCATTTGCGAAGGCTTAAAAAATGGCAGTAAATTAAAAACGGAAAACGGAAACGAATGTACGGTGATTTCAGTAGGTATGACCAGATACAACAATCCAAGTGACATATCAAAAAGCACTACAGTTTTATTATCGCCTTGTAATATTAGAACTGGCGATACATTGTATATAGCGTAAAAGGATTTTGAAGTAGAGATTGTGCTGCTACACACCATTAGACTTTAATGGTCAAAAGAAATGTGGGACAGGGCACACCCGCCAAAATGCCGAACTGAGGGATTGCTTATGCAGTCCCTTTTTAATACCCAAATTTAATAAATCAAGCATTTACATTAACGTGTAAGTGCTTTTTTTATGCCCCGAGCATTGGCACAAAAAGGCTTAAACTACCGCTTTTATTGGCGGAATACAAATAAAATGTGCAGAGGTAGGACTGGCTACCATAAAAGGAAAGCACGGAAGGAGAAATGTATGAAAGACATTCTAAAACAGTTGTTTGGTGAGGCAGTTACAGAAGATGTGTTAAAACAGTTTAATGCAGAGCTTGGTAAAAAATTTGTTGCCAAAACCGACTACAACACAAAGCTTGAGGTTATAAAAAACCTTGAAAACGAAAAAGGAGAGTTTGAGAACAAAATCAAAAGTTTAACCGATAAGGCAAAAACAGCTGATGATGTTCAAAAAGAGCTTGACGACCTTAAGGCAGACATCAAGAAAAAGGAAGATGCCGAAAAAGAAGCTGCCGAGGACAAGGCGTTAACCGAGGCTATAGTGGCTACATTTGGCGATAAGAAGTTTACATCAGACTATGTTCGTAACGGCATTATTGCTGATATAAAAACTGAGATAGCCAAGCCTGAGAACAAAGGTAAGGGTTACGCTGAAATTTTAGACGGTCTTACAAAGGATAAGCCGGGAATATTTGAAAATCCCAACAAGCCTGCCGATATGACAGGGATGGGGAATGTTGATACAAGTGTATCAGACGATATGGCGAGAGCGATAATGGGATTATCGCCCAAAAAATAATAATTTATAAAGGAGTTTTGTTAAAATGCCAAACGCAATTAATCTTTTTCAAAAGTATGTAGCTTTACTTGATGAAGTATATCAGGTAAACTCAAAAACATCAATACTTGATGGCGACAGTAATCTTGTTCAGATGGGAGCAAATGCAAATGAAATTGTAGTTCCCAAACTTTCAATGGATGGTCTTGCAGATTATTCAAGAAACAGCGGATATGTTGATGGTGACGTTAACCTTACATACGAAACAGTACAGTTTAACTTTGACCGTGGCAGAGCATTTTCTGTTGATGCTATGGACAACGAAGAAACAGCAGGTATTGCTTTCGGTAAACTGTCTTCTGAATTTGTCAGAACAAAAGTTGTTCCTGAGCTTGATGCGTTCAGATTTGCTGTTTATTCGGGAGTGGAAGGTATTTCAAAAGTAGCTGCAGGCACAACGCTTTCTACAGGAACCGATGTTATTTCAGCTTTAAGAGCTGCAATTACTAAAATGGACGAAGATGAAGTTCCTATGGAAAACAGATATTTGTTTATTACACCTACTTTATACGGTTTAATACAGGATTTAGATACAATCAAATCTAAAGAAGTATTAAACAGATTTGCTGGGTTTGAACAGGTGCCGCAGACACGTTTCTACACAGCCATTAATCAGCTTGACGGTTCTTCGGACGGTGAGAAGGCTGGTGGTTATGTTAAGGCAGAAGCAGGCAAAGACATTAATTTTATGGTTATTCACAAACCTGCGGTTCTTCAGTATACAAAGCACGTTGTGAATAAGGTTATTAATCCGGCTGAAAATCAGCATGCAGACGCTTGGAAGTTCCCGTACAGAGCATACGGTCTTGCAGATGCTTATGAGAACAAGACAGCAGGCATTTATCTGCATCATAAAGCGTAAAGGAGGCATATAAATGAGTAGAACAATAGGATTGCAGTTACCCGAAAAGCCGAAGGGTAAGCCTGCAGAGGCAACAACCGAAAAGCCGAAGGGTAAGCCTGAAAACAAAGAATAAACATAAAAGGCGGTGGATTTAATGTATATCACTTATGATGAATACAAAGACTTAGGCGGTGGACTTGATGAAACCGCCTTTAACGTTTTCGCTTATGAAGCAGAGATGAAAATCAATGCAGAAACGCATGGCAGAATCACCAATGTGACAGAGCCGATAAAGCGGTGTGTTGTAAGGCTCACGGACATTATGGCTCAGGCTGACATTTCTTCTGTAAAAACAACGTCATGGAGCAATGAGGGCGTAAGCAAAAGCTTTAAGGACGTTTCGGCTGATGAATATAATGCAAAAATCAACAGTGTTATACGTGATTATCTTGCAAACGAGGTTGACGAAAACGGCGTTCCGCTTTTGCATTTGGGGGTGTGCTGATATGATTGACCCGACTTTTTGCGATTCAATAACACTGTATCATCAGCACCGATACCGTGACGAAGAAAAGAAACGCAATGTAACAGAGTGGATAAGGTCCGTACATAATGAGTGTTATTTCGGCACGCAAAATGTGCAGGCACTTAACGGCACTACGCTATCAATGGCAAGCAGTTACATTTGCAAAATTCCTTTTGCTATTGATTTGAATATTGCTCCGGGTGATATTATTGTAAAGGGCAATGTTACAGACGTTATATCAGATGTTCAAGGGCAGAGGACTACGGACTTGCTTGCAAAATACAAGCCTGACTGTTTTACCGTCCGCACTGTTGCTGCTAACACAAAAATACCTGAGGACGCACATTACAAACTGACAGGGGCGTGATTATATGGCTTTTAAGGTAACTGTAAAAGCAGATATAAACATACCTAAAAATTTGGCAAAGGTGCAGAGTGATGAATTTTGGAAGTTTGGTGCAAATGAATGGTGGAAACTGATAACACCATACACGCCTATGGAAACAGGCGGAATGTCAGAACACGTTGAAATAATACCAAAAGAAATAGAATATCTGGACCCACAAGCTCATTATCTGCACAAAGGCGAATTAATGGTTGACCCTGATACCGGCAGCTCTTATGCGAAGAAAAACGCCAAAAAGGTTTATGCAGGTAAAGAGCTGAATATAAGTAAGGCGAAACACTCGCTTGCCACAAAAGAGTGGGACAAAGCAGCAGAGCCTACACAAAAGCCAAAGCTTATAAAGGCAATGCAGGAGTATATTGATTCGGGGAGGCTTAATCTGAATGACTAAACCACAGGCAATTATGGATTTAATAAGCACGTGTCCGTTAGTTGGATATGATGCTTATTTCAATTTTGTTGACGAAACACGCAGCGACAGTAACACTTCGCTTTTAACTGACGGTTACGGTCATCTAGTGAAAAAATACGTTGACGGTGACAAGCTAAAAAAATTCCAGTGCGTTATACGGCAGGTCAAGCCGTTATCACGATATGCCAACACAAGCGAAAATATAGAGCAGATGGATTATGTTCAACAGTTTCTTGATTGGATAAATGAGCAGGGCAGGCTTAACAACTTCCCCGATTTCGGTGAGAAATGCGAAGTGCAGCAGATGTCAACACCTGACGGGGTTGATTATCCGATGCTTGCAGGTGTTTATGAGGGAACGGCTTTATATTCGTTCCCATTTGAAGTTACTTATATAGAAAGGATGTAGATAAAATGATTAAAAGAAGTGACAAAAAGACTTTTTACGGTATTCCCGGAGCTGACGGTAAGGTTACATTCACAAGAATGAAGTATTTTACCGAAATATCTATCAGCAAAAACCCCAAGGAATATTCAAGACAGTACGTTGATGAAGCCGAAGAGAGAACAGATGTTGTCGGCTATTCACCTTCAATGTCATATAATTTTGATGATTACGAGGGTGACGCAGTTCTTGAAGATATTGTTGACATTACAAACAACGAGCTTTTGGGAACAGAGGCACAGCGTGAGGTTGTAATGGTTGACTTTTCAAGACCTGTTGACGAAACAGGCGGATATGAGGCAATCAAGAGAACCTTTGCCGTAATTGCCGATTCTGAAGGCGACAGCACAGATGCATACACTTACAGCGGTACACTTAAAACGGTAAGTTCTAAGGTTGTGGGCGTAGCTGTTATTGCAACACCTGCAGATGGCGACAAGGACAACGTACAGACAATCACATTTGAGGAAGCTTGACATAAAACGACAGCTATGATAAAATTTAACGCATAGCAAGAGAAACGGCGGCGGTTGTTTCCAGCACCTACCGAAAGGGGGTGTTTGATGTGGAAGAGATTATATGTTTTACTTTACTTGTAACTATAATTATCCTTTACATAAAGAAATAACCGCCTACTCTGCACAGTAGACGGTTTATGCAAATAAACGGTTTATATGCGGAAACAACTAAAGCTGTTCCCTCTTGCTATATTTATTTTACATCAGTTTTACAGAAATGTCAAGAATTAATTAATATATCAAGAAAGGATATGAATTATATGCAGAAAACCAAGTTAGAATACACCGAAAAACACCATGTTTTAGAGGTTGACGGTATTGAATACGAAATTCCGCAGAGAACGGCAGAGCTTGAAAAGAAAATAGTTGAACACGACAAAAAGCTTAAAGATATGACCGAATATGAAGGTAATATGTCAATGCTTGAAATACTGTTCGGCAAGAAAAAGGCGGCTCAGATGTTCCCTGATAAAGATAAAACCAATCTTGACAAGCTTGCAAAGTGTACGAACGTGGCAGTTGATTTATATATGCTTGAATACAACAAGCTGCAGAGAGAAAAGCTTAAAGTAAAAATGGCAGAAATTAATCCGTTATTTGAAAAGGTCACGGATATGGGCGAAACATTAAAGAAAGCAGTTGAAAAATGAGTATATTAACAGACATTCTTCCCGATTTCGTTGTTGTGGACGGTGAAAAAGCACCCATACGGACAAGTTACAAGGTTTGGTTACAGTTTTCTAAGGTATTAACTGAAAGTTGCTCAGACGAGCAAAAAACAGCCAAATTATTAATGCTTGTGTTTTATGATATGCCGACAAATCTGCACGATGCGATTGGCGGAATGATGGAGTTTTATTCTCATACCAAAAAGGAGCATAATGAAAGTGCAGGCAAAAGCACGTTTGACTTTGATTATGATGCTGATTTGATATATTCTGCTTTTTTGCAGCAGTATAAGATTGATTTAACGGAAGCTGATATGCATTGGTGGAAGTTTAAGAGCCTTTTTGAAAGCTTATCGGAGGACACGCAGTTTATCAAGGTAGTTCAGTTTCGATGCACCGATACTTCAAAAATCAAGGACAAGGAGCAAAAACGCTATTATCGCAAAATGAAAGCGTTACACAAGCTACCCGACAACCGCAGTGAAGCACAGAAGGAGCAACAGCTTAACGATATTATGGCTCAGATGTTTTGATGTTGACAAATTATTCCTTTTATACTATAATTTTGTTATATTATAGGAGGGATTGGTATGAACGAAAAAGAATTAATGGACATTTTGAGCCAGTGTTCTTCTGATAAAGATAGTAATATTTTATTAGATATAAAAAATATTTTACAATCTCAGTATTTGGAATTAAAGTCAATCCGCAGTATGCTGATGTTTTTTGTAATATTGACAATAGTTTCATTTATAATATTTTTGGTTGTTTTTTCATTCATAAGTTTAACTTGATGTTTATATTGTAATTGTTTAGCACACTAATTGGTGTGCTTTTTTTATACCCAAAAGAAAGGAGGAAGAAAATTGGCAGATAGTTTAATAATTAAAATTGATGGTGATTCGAGTGCGTATCAAAAAGAACTCAACAAAGTAAAAGCGAGTGTTGAAGAGGTTAACAAAATAGCAAAAAAAGTCGCTGTTGGTGTAGGTGTAGTCGGAGGTGCTGTAGTAGGTATCGGTGTTAAATATAACGCTGAAATGGAACAATACAAAGCTGGGCTTACGACTTTGCTTGGCAGTGCAGAGCAGGCTGAAAAAACTTTGGCTGATTTAAAAAGTTTTGCGGCAAAAACACCGTTTGAACTTACTGATTTGGCACAGGCAAGTAATACTCTTTTGGCATTCGGTGAGGACGTTAATAACCTTATGCCTGATTTAAAAATGCTTGGCGACATATCTCTTGGAAATCAAGAGAAATTTAAAAGTCTTGCATTGGTGTTTGGTCAGGTGCAATCACAAGGGAAGTTAATGGGACAAGATTTGTTGCAGATGATTAATGCAGGTTTCAATCCTTTGAAAGTAATATCTGAACAGACCGGCGAAAGTATGTCTGATTTAAAAGAAAAAATGGCAGAAGGTCAGATTAGCTTTGAAATGGTTGCAGAAGCAATGAGGGTTGCCACATCTGAAGGCGGTCAGTTTTATAACGCTATGGAAACACAATCCAAAACATTGACAGGTCAAATATCTACATTGAAAGATAATGTTAATGCTTTATTTGGTGAAATGACAACAGGATTATCAGAAAATTTAACAGAAGATATTTTGCCATGGCTAATTGAACAGGTAGAGGATTTAAACAAAGCATGGGAAGAAGGAAGGCTGCAAGAATATATAAAAGGTGCAGCTGTTGCTTTAACTGTGTTCGGCAGTGCTGTTGTTTCTTTGAATATAGCAATGGTAGCAGAAGATATTTTTCAGCTTGCAAAAGGCACAAAAGATTTTACGGCTGCTACTAAGTTGGGAACATCGGCTCAAAAATTGATGAACCTTGAACTTATGAAAAACCCTTATACGTTGGCTGCTATGGCGTTAGCTGCATTGGTTGCCGGTATTGTAACTTACGCCGCAACACATAAGTCTGCATCAGATGAGATAATAGATTCGCTTGATGATATAAAATCATCATACAATGACGCTATTAAATCTATTGATGAGGCAACATCGGCATCTTTGGCTGAGACGGAATCCGTTAAAACTTTAAAAAACAGGCTTTATGAACTTGAGGACCAGTTAAACAGTGGAACTTTAACACAAGAAGAAGCTAACGAAGTACAGGAAGATTTTAAAATCAATGCTGAGGAACTTAATAAAATAATTCCTGACATTACATCTAATTTGTATGATGAAACAGGTGCAATTGATATCCAAAGGGGTTCTGTAGATGATTTAGTAAATTCTTATTATGATTTGGCTGTTGCTAAGGCAACCGCTAACGCATATCAGGAAAAGCTTAATGAAACAGCTAAAGCTTTAATTGATGCAAAACAAACCAAAAAAGAAGCTGAAGATTTGATAAAAGCTACAGATGAAAAATATATTCAGTATTTAGTTGTTGGTGAAGGATTTAACCTTTCAAATTCGCGCGATATGGGAAACGCCGAAAAAATGTTGAAAAAAGCGTCAGATGATATAGTCGAATACGAAAAGCAAGAACGCGACCTTCGAGAAGGTTGGGAAGAAGCACAAAAAGAACTTGCAGATTTAGTTAAAAAAGGTACTAATACACTTGATGAAGGTACAAAAAAGGGTAATGCTATAGTAACGACAGGCAATGCTACAAAGACGAAAAACACCAAAAAAGCCGCCGAAGGCCAAACCGAAATACTGAAAAAACAACTTCAAGCTGATTTGGATAACTTAAAATATGCAAGAGAGTTTGGCAAAATTGAAGATAAAGAATATTATGAAAAACTTGCTGAAATTCGTGATGCATACTTTAAGGAAGGCGACAAGGAGTGGAACGATTATACTCTTGAAATCTATAGGCATTATACTGATACTTTAGATAAAGCTACTGACAAAGCACTTGAAGATATAAACAAAATCGCCGAGGCACAGGACCGTTTATCGGAAAAGCTACAAAACAACGGTAACAGGACTTTCCAAAACGTGAGGATTACAAGCAAAGACGGTGTTACGGAATTTTCAAAGCTTGCAGATGTTGGTGCAAGCAACAGGCAGCTTGAGAAATACAACAGGCTTTTAGACCAGTTATATGAAAAGCGTGAGGATTTACCCGACATATTCTCGCAAGAGCTTGCGAACATGGAGGTTGAGGACGCTATTTCGTATTTATCAACGTTATTAAATGCCTCTGACGAGGAATTCAACAAGTATATGGCAGACCTCGACAGAAATCAGGAGCTTGCTGACAAAATCGGCAAAAAGGTCCTTGCACCTGAGGCACAGAAAATAAAAGAAATGCTTGAGGAACACTTTGGAAAAGAAGTACCCGAAACGTTCTTTGACATTGGTGAGGATTCTGCTACCAAATACGGCGAAGGGTTTATGCAGCAGCTAAAAATTGTGTTAGACCAGGCAAGAGAAACCGTTGCTTTACACTTAAACGAAATCGGGGCAAAATTTGCGTTTGCCGGAGCAGGCAACATAAGCACAAGCAATTACACTGATTCGAGAGTGACGAATATTTATGCATCTTCATCAGACCCTCATGCGATAGTTGAAACGCAGCGGCAGAATGAAATATTCCAACAGCATACAAGTGCGTTAGGAGGATAATTAATGGCTACGATTTTAAAATATGTATCACAGGGTGGCACCGTCAAAATGGGCGGCGCTTTATCCAACATCAGAATTACTGCATTAAGCGGTTTTGAATTACCGCCGAAGCAGTACGAAACAATTGAATTTGCAACCGAAAACGGTGTTACAACCACAGGCAGCAAGGACATGGCAAGGACCTTGACGATATCGGGCAACATATACGGCGGACAGAGAGATATATCAAAAATATTGAAAGCGTTATATTATGAAGGTACATTATACTGTGAGTTTGGCACTGTACGCCGAAAAATTGATTGCAAGGTTATAAACATGAGTGATGTGGAACGTTTAGGACAAAGCGGTATAAACAGCTTCACGGTGCAGTTGCAGGCAGATTATCCGTATTTCAACGATTACACTGACACTACAACGGTAATATCGAGCAGTCAAGACTTAATTAACGGAACGTTTACGTTGCCGTGTGTATGGACTGAGTACATTCAAAGCGGCATAGTCAACAACACAGGTGACAAGCTTATATTCCCTGTAATTACGCTTACGGCCGTTTCGTCTGCAGAAAGCACAACAGGAACAGTGAGTGTGACAAACGAAACGACAGGGGCGGCCATAACACTTGATTATGTAATTGCCGAAAACGAGGTTATTACCATTGACCTTAGCACACGAAGAATTAAAAGCAGCATAAACGGCAACATCACAAATGTAATAACGGACGACACTGTTTTATCTGAATTTTATTTGGATTACGGCAAAAATAACATAGCATTTTCAAGCAGTGCTGAAAATCAGGTGTTGCTTGCAGAAATAACGTTCAACAGACTTTATTTAATGGCGGTGAGATAAATGGACACAAGATTTTACACGCTTGATTTTTCAAATGTGCGTATACTGCCGGCAACATCGAAAGAAAACGGATATATCTCAATGAATTCTACAATCGAATTTTGCGGAACAGGTACATTTGAGTTGGTGTTCTATGACAAAGAGCTTGAAGAATTTGTTGAGCAACATCCTGAAGGATTGATTATAACATGGGGTGATTTCCAGGGTTATTTTACGGACTATCAATTTCAAAAGTCACGCAAATGGATATTCGGCAGTCATATTAATGCTTTATTACACAAGTTTGTGATACCGCCGCAAAGCATTAGCGGTGATTTGAAAACGGTTGCAAGCGGAATAATCACACAACACACGCCGTTTGTTTTTGTTGACAGCACAGAAGATTTCGGAACAGTTGAATACGCTACTGACAAGTATCAGAACGCTGATGCTTTTTTTATTGATTTACTGTCAAAGCAAAGGGTTGGGTATCGGCTTTTTGCAAAGAGTGGTACAATATATTTTGAACTTTTGAAGCCTGTTACAAATCCGTTAATGTTAAGTGTTGGCAACAGAAACGTTTATGAAGTGCAAAAGGATTTTTCAAACAAAAATGTTGCTTACGGAGGTTGGTACAAAAAAACCAAAGAGGATGACGGAACTGAGCTTGAAACGGAAGAATGGGTATACATTTCAACAGCTGAAAAAGAAGGTATATACAAACAGGATGTTATTCTTAATGCTTCCACTCCAAGCGAGGCGGCAGATGAGCTTGTAGCCAAAGCTATAGAGTACAACATTGACTGCAAGACCCGAAATATAGAATACGGTGTTGATTACAATTTAGGTGACATTGTAAGGTATCAGGACAAGAATATGACGGTATACAAGCAAATTTCAAGCGTTTCGTTATGGCTTGAAGGCTCTACATATCATCAGGAGCCTACACTAACAGAATGGGAGGGTACAGATGTTTAAATTAAACTTTTTGAAAAATCAATCAATTACGGCAGATGAACTAAACACACTTGGTTACAATTTAGCAAACACGGCAATAACAACGTTCACAGATGGCACTTTATATGGTGTATCTGATTTGAATGCAATAACGGAGCAACTGATTAACAAGGGTATAAAGAAAGGGTACAACAACGAATGTGCGGTGATTTTGACGGACACAGGGGTTTATATTGACAGCGGTTTAGCTTTTTTCGAGTGTGGAGCAACGATGGAAATTGATGATTATGGTATAAGCTTAGCGTTTGAGGACAGCACAGCAACGCAGTATGTATATTTATTTTTTGACGTTACAAACAATGTGGGCGGTGCAAAATGTACCACAGAATTACCGGAAGGTGATTATGTAATGTTAGCCCAAATTGCAAATGGTGCAATTGACAGCACAATCCGCGACGTTGCATACATGAAAAACGCAAGTGTTTTGCCTAATGTTTATAATTCGGCTTCTATTAATATAGTTGCACAAAAAGGTTATGTTGCAAAAGCGAATGTCGGAGCAGGGTACAAGAAATTTTTGCTTATAACGAATGAACAATTTTTATTTTTAAATTTTGAAAACGATAAATACTATTCGTTGAGAAATAATGATGATAACGTACTTAATGGTGATATTAGTACAGGCACGGTTTATTTAAAAGTTGGTAGCTCTACGAGCATAGGGTGTACTATAGCATATGAAAACGAATATATAACAATTACGGCTTTACAAGACGCTACATATATGTCAGGCAATTATA
>JAZNGX010000097.1:0-24354 GCA_045576675.1 Clostridia bacterium
TTTCCCGAGGGGCGGTTGCTTACTCCAGATCCTTGTCCGGAGTGACGATAATCAGATTCTTCTGGGCGATGGCGATGAGCAGCTCCATGCGGGAGCGGTAGCCGGTCTTGTCCAGGATCTTGCCCAGATGCCAGCGGATATTGGACTTGCTGCAGCCCAGCATAGCGGCGGCATCTTCATCGTTGGTGCTCTGCATCAGGGCCCGCAGCACGTCCAGCTCGGAAGCGGTCAGCTCATAGCTGCTGCTGAGACCCAGCCGCACCTCCGGCGTGCGCTGGGGGAAGATATGCTCTCCCGCCATAGTTTTATCCATTACGGAAAGCAGTTCACCGCGGCTTGCATCCTTATACCAAAAGCTGTCTGCTCTTGCTTTTTTTGCCTTTTCGATAAAAGTGTGTTCTGCCATAGAAGTTACAATGATAATTTTAATCTTGGGGAACTTCTTTTTGATAATAGCAGTAGCTTCAATACCGCTTTCGTCACGCATTGTGCAAACATCCATCAATATAAGGTCAATTTTTTCACGCATACAAAACAGCTCTGCATCTGCAGCATTTGGAATTATGCCGGAAAGACTGTAATTCTCACTGGAATCTATGATGGCTTCCATATTTTCCTGTGCCATTTTCTGATCCTCTACAATCAACACTTTGTTCACATTATGTCCTCCTTTCCTTTAGGTACGATAACGGTTAATCTGAATATAGGAAGTGACTGAACAATCATCTGTCCGCCTGCACGCTCAACTCGTTTTCGGAGCGATGACAGTCCACCGCCTTCTGCAATCTCTCCTTCAGGCAGCTTTCCGTTATTGGTTAAGGTAACACTTGCCTCGGTTTCAGTTTCGGAAAAGTCTGCATAAAGCTCTGTCGCTTCAGCATATCGAACTGCATTGGTTACACATTCACGAACAGCACAAGTGAGAATATAGGCAACCTTTTCTGATTTTGGCAGTTCTCCGGTTTTAATGAAATCAAGCTTTACGAACTCGCAGGTTTTGCGAATTTGCAAAAGCATATCTTCATCAGGTGTATCATTACTATATTTAATCATTGATACAGCTCTTTGCCACGATGTTGCAATGCTATCAGGAATACTGTCAGTATTTCCTTCTTTAAGATACTTTTGCGCAGCGATAAGGCATCTGCCCATTTCATCGTGAACTCGCATTTTAGTATTCAGGATTTCTTCCTCACGGGTAACAGCAACCACATTTGCAGACAGCTTCTGAAGGTCTGCCTGAACTTTTCGGAGCTGTTCATTATCTCTCATAACTTCTTCACGGTTTTTGTAAAGTTCGGTGACATCTACGGCTGTAAACTGTGTATATGTATTTCCACTTTCGTGAACAAAACTACGTTTGTTTAGGTGCCACGCCTTGCCATCGGGAAGAATAAAGGTTTTGTGCATTTTTTTAACGCCGCTTACGGGTGTAAAGTCATCCTCAAGCCACTCTTCAAGCTCTGTAATAAACTGTAAATCCTTACCGCAAACAGCAAAGCTCAGGCGATGCATCATACGGTTACAAAGCACAGGCAAGCCTGCTGCATTAAAGAAGCATACGCCTGTTGGCAAATTATCAAAGGCTTCTTTAATAGAATTTTGGTTGATTGTCTTTCGTACCTTTGTTTCCGTAGCAAGTGCCCATATATTATAGCCAAACGACAATAACACAGCAAGAAGCAGTATTATGTATGGAACATGCAGATGAATGCCTTGCGTACCTCCGGTAATACGACTGTCAAGCTGTAATGTTATATATAAAATAGTATTAAGCACAAAAGCAGAAACAACACCTGTAAGTTTAAGTGGTTTACATCCTCGATGATACAAAAACACCGTGCTGATTACATAGGAAAAAACGGTAAGTTGACTTAAAATCAACAAAAATATCTGCCACATAGAATCTATCTTAAAAAAGCAAGTCATCATTTACCGTCACCTTCTTTCACCTGAAAGGAAAGCGTATAACAGTTTTCCTCCGATACACTTACGGTAAGATTATCTTTTTTGAGGTTTGTAAGGTCAAGACTGCATACAACATCAATGCAGGCAAAATATGAACCGTCACGATGGAAGAAGCGTGCAAGCAAGCTCGTTAGTCCGTCAAAAGTATTTTCAACTACATATTCATAAAAATCGAAAAGCTGCATCGCAATGTTTGACGGAACATCATCTTCAAACTGAAAAGCACACGCACAACTGATATTTGCGAGTTGCAGATTTTTCATCATTTCGTTAAGACTGAGCTTCAGTTCTTCCGTTTTAATAATACCGTCTTGCTCGTTTACAAGAATCAGGTTATTGCGGCGTTTTAAGTATGCTCCTACCACAACAATGCGACGAAGAAGCTCTTTCTTTTCTTCATGGTTATCTGTATCAATCAGTCTTTTCAGCCAACTATTCAGTAAGTCAATCTGATGTGCGGTCTGCCGATGTAATTCATCGTGCAGACGGTTCTTTTCTGCGAGAGTTCGTATCTTTTTGTCAAGCTGATAGTTCTTCATAGATACAGCATTTGAATCCTTCAGTTCTTCACGAAGCGCAGTAAGTTCTGCCAAAACATCTAAAAGCTCAGATATGTCTTCTTGCCAAAGAGTATGACCGCCACGAATATTCGCTCCCGACACCCTTATGCCACCTTTAAGCATAATGGGTGCGTTTTCCGTTTCTCTCATTTGCTCTGCCCGAAGTGGAAGAGCATCTTTGGAGCGGTAATATGTATTATAATCATTATCTACAATCGCCACGCCAAGACCTGAATATTCCAGCAATTCGTTATAATGCGTGTTAGACGGAATAAGTCCTGTTTTAATACAGCTTTCCCATATAGCAACAACAGTAAAGCAAAGAGCCGCTGTCATTTCTATAAAGCTAAACAAGGCGGTGTCTATCGTATATAAAACAGTATAAAGTACTCCGATACCAAGCATTGCAATAGGTCTCCATATAACCTTATGGGTGCCGGGTACTCGACAATTTTTAATAACTTCTGTAAGCATCATGACGATGCAAACAAAAATCCATACGACTGCAGCATTGTACAAAAAGCCACGCTGATATACATCCCACCCTGCTACGTATCCTTGATGGAATCTAAACGCCCATTGATGCAAGTCATTTGTAAGTATGCCGAGAATCAGTATTACAGACGGAATATTTATTATATGCCATATTTTCGGCATATGATAGTCTTCAGGTTTGCCAACATATTTCATTGCAAGGAAACAAAACTGCGGAATCAGAATCATCGGAATATAATATGCGTACCAACACCACTGACCTACCGGGAAAACGTGCAAGAATACCGTGTGTCTGAGTGTGCGCATCAGCATCCAGAACATCATCAGTCCCATAAGTATAACGAGGTAACGTCTGATGCTTTTATGCACGATTCTGTCATAAACAGACACCCCCCATGAAACAAGTATGCCGATATAAATAATCAGTACGACTATGTGAGAAATCACATACATAGTAGGGGTAGTTCCCTTGGTAATGATTCGGACACAGTTCGCAAACAAAAGCAAGAATATAACCAGCAAAACATTGATGGTGTAAGATGAAGGATGTGGTTTATTAAACATAAGCCCTTGACGTTGCATAGATCGGTACAGCATAAGAATCAGGCACTCGGTCAGTATGTATGAAACAGAAAGCCATTCAAAACCTCTTGGCAAAAATTGCTCTACAAGCCATATTACAATATTGCACAGAACCGCACTCAAAAGTAGAAAAGTGTGAAGATGCGATGTGACTTTCTTTTTTGCAATGGCGAAAAGTGTCATTCCTACCATTGATAGCATATAAAGACCAAGGTAAACATAGTAAAGCGTATGAAGCGGTCCGTACTCACGGACAAGCTTTGTCGCTCCACCTGCAAATTCAATGTCCACCGTTTTATAATAAATGGGAAGAATACCCGGACTTGTGGTGATACCGAGCATAACGACACCAAGTAAGATAAGTAATGTTGTTATCATTTTATTGCTCTTTATTTTGCAAAAACGCTGTACCATCATCAGCAAAAAGAACGGAAGAAAAATACTTCCGAGATAGGCTATTCTGTTTGAGTTCAGCGCCGCATCAAGTTCCTTTGATACAGATAACATAAAGTAACCGAGATTACATACAGCGACAGAAACGAATAACCAAATCAGCCATTCATCACGCTTTTTATCTGCAAGAACACAAATTCCAACCATAGATAGAGAAATAATGGCGATAATTCCGTATGCTAAAGACAAAAGGGGCACCTCCTTTTTCATCTGTTTTGTATGTCAATATGTATTTATATACAAAAATCCATATATATCGTACCACAAAAGTAACAAAAAATCAATCGTAATACCCAACAAAGTTATTAGCCGGTTTTATTGCTACCTCCACAATCAGACAACCTGATATATGAAAAACGCCGTCGAGGACAATCCCCGGCGGCTTATTTTTATATTGATAATAAATATCACAAAAACTTTTATCATTTATCAAGGTTCTTTTTAAACTGCAGTGGAGTTATACCAAACTGCTTACGAAAAAGCATAATAAAATTAGAATAATCTGAAAATCCACATAATTCACAGGTTTCATAAACAGTCTTACCATGCCTTAAAAGTTCAAGAGAATATATTAATCTTTTTTTCCTTAAAACTTCAAATGGTGTTGCATTAAGGGTTGCTTTAAAATGACGTTCCAATGTATTCACACTCACAAAAGCACTTTCCGCAAGCTTTTCGGCACTGATTCTGGTTGAGATATTATCATACATATACTTAAGTGCCAGCCTGACATCGCTTGGAAGCCCGACAAAATCCTCATCATAATCAACACTCGTTCCGCTTTCAAGTATCTTTAACAGATTAAAAAAACATATATATCTGTCAAGCTCATTAGTATCCTTTTTTAACAACTCTTCCATTATTTCACAGGCTTTTTTAAGTCCGCTCTCATCAAGCTTTATATGATTACTTATTCCTCTCCTACGCTGAAAAAACAGCTTTAGCAACTCGTCATTACCATCAGATGAAAACAAAATCCAGTAATGTCTGTGAGGCTTATCGCTATGATATATACAATGATGATATTCATACGGTCTTGTTATTATAACACTTCCTTGCGACACTGGATAAATATGATTTTCAACCTCAAAGGAAATATCACCGCTTAAATTTATATATATTTCACATTCCTTGTGTATATGAGTTTCAGTTGTATTAAGCGGACTTTTTACATCGATATCTGAATACGTAACAAAAAAATCAAACGGTGCAAGACCGTTAAACTTAAAACTGTTATAGCTCATAGCAACACCTCATTTGTGGTGATTATATCATATTTTTTGGTGAAAGGTCAATAGAAATATAATAAAATTTGTGCTATATTATTTCAGGGAGTTGATAAAATGATTAGTTACATATTAGTCATAACAGCAACTATTTTACTGGCTGCAAACATAGGCTTCACAAATCAATATCAGAAAAAGTCAGGAAATTCACTTGCTGCAGGATTATATTTTAACGCTATCAGCGGAATTGTTACATTTATTTTTTTCTGGGTATTCAACGGATTCAAAGTATCCGTTACACCTTATTCATTAATTATGTCATTAGCCATTTCATTATTGGGGTTAGTCTATACAATCATTGGATTTAACATATTAAAACAGGGCGGAATGGCCATTTATACCCTATTTTTAATGACAGGCGGAATGATAGTCCCATATATTTGGGGCATTATTTATCTTGATGAAGCAATAAGCGTTCTGCGTGTTTTGGGAATGATTGCAATAATACTCGCAATATTAATTACAAACCGAGGGAAAATAACCACTACAAAAAAACAATTGTTATTATGTACACTTGTTTTCATAATGAATGGTTTAGTAAGCATAATATCAAAGTTGCATCAAATAAATACGGTTTTTGATGTTGTTAATACAACCGAATTTGTAATGTTTACAGGAGTAGGAAAATTTGCATTTGGTCTTATTTTCCTGTGTTTTTTACCAAAAGGAGAAACTCAACTACCGAAGCTAAAAGTTGTCATTCCAATAATTTCAGCTTCTGCAATTTTAAGCGGAGTATCTTATATGTTCCAACTTTTTGGAGCTGCAAACCTGCCTGCAACGGTGCTTTACCCCATTATAACAGGCGGAAGTATAATTTTTTCCGCAATAGCAGGAAAAGTATTTTTCAAAGAAAATATCAGCAAGCTGCAATTGATAAGTATAGCACTTTGTTTTGTAGGAACTTGTATGTTTTTATAATTACAAAAAGGACGATGTCTCAGTTTAGTGAAAACCACTTTTTTGAAGCATCGTCCTTTTTAAATCATTAGTTGTTTACATCAATTAAAATTTTAAACGTCTTTTCTTTTCTCTTATCAAGCATATCCAGCACATACGGAATTTCTTCCAACGTAAATCTATGCGAAACCATACCTTCAGTTGTGATTATCTTTTTGCCCATAAGCTCAAGCATTTCATAATAATCTGTAGGTACATACATTGTTGTGCCGAATAATGACAGCTCATGCTGAACAAAATCAGGCAAAAGCGGTATGTTATATTCATTCTGCAGTACACCTACAACAACTATTCTTGAACCTCTTTTTGCCATTTTAAGTATATTGTTTAAAACTATACCTTTTTCACCAACACAGTCGTAAAACACATGAACTCTCTCTTTAATATCCTCAATTGAGCCTTTAGACACATCTATTACCTCTGTTGCACCAAGCTTTTTTGCAAGTTCAAGTCGGCTTGCATCCATATCAGCAACATAGACCTTTCCTGCACCTAAAGCAAAGCAGCTTTGCATACAAAATAAACCAATAGGTCCTGCACCAACTACAAGGACTGTTTCACCCTTATTAATGCTTCCTCTTTTTGCACCGTGATATGCAACGCATGCAGGCTCTACTAAAGCGGCATCATCAAGACTCATAGTGTCAGGGATTTTAACTGCCATCTCTGACGAAATGCAGAAATAATCACACATTGCGCCATCAGCTTCTGCACCTGTACAGCACAGTTCTTCACAGAAATTATATGTTTTGGTTGCACATGCATCACATTCACCACAAACAAGATGAGGTATTACAGTTACTCTGTCACCAATTCTGTCAGCCGGAACATTTTCACCAACAGCATCAATAACGCCCGAAATTTCGTGTCCCAAAACAACAGGAAATGTCACGTATGGATGCAAGCCTCTGTAAATTGTTGGGTCTGAGCCGCATATACCGATACGCTTAACAGCAATTCTAACCTGATCCTTTGAAGGTATCGGAATTTCACATTCAATTTGTTTTAAAGTATAAGGTTTTTCCAATACAATTTTTCTCATTGTTTATGCACCTCTTACTGCTTCAATGCCCATAAACTTACAGAACATAGCCAATGCATCTGCAACCTTCGGGTCGTGGATTAATACACCGTGGTGAATTACGCCAACATCTACCATTTTCTGTTCCCAATCAGCTACATCATTAACTTTTATCCAAGCATACGCACCACGTGTCATCGGTCCGATATCAACAGCCTCGCCTGTACCATAGAACATGCTGAACTTTCCACCATATTCAACCATACGCGCACAGGTTACAGGGCCATCCTTCATACGGAATTCCATTGAGCCGTGACATGTGGGACTCCATAAGCCAAGACGTTCATTCATCATAAGGTGCTTCTTGCAATCAGGCGCACAAAGCTCACAAGCTGCATTTCCACAATGCCATGCAAGCCATACGTTTGGCTCTGTAGGATGTAAATCAGTCCAGTCAATAAAGTCTGCTGGTGTCTGTCCCAAAGCACAGCCGTTAAGGATATGCATAGTAATTGCACCCATTGTGTCAACCTCACAGCCAACTGAGTAACCCTGAGAATTAAGACGTGAGAATGTTGAGCAGGCAGCAATATTATACTTATGCTGCAAGGTTTCCCAACAGCTTGAAGCAATAATTTTACAGTGATGCTCTTCTGCAAGCTTAATCAATGTGAGCTCAAAACGTGCCTGATTTAAAATTGCATTGGGAATTTCATCAGAAAGAATATCTGCACCGTTTCGTATTTCGTTTGCAACCCGTAAAACCTCAGGGTCATCCAAAGCGATTGCATCCATATATTCATAAGCAGTAGCCAAATCAACAGGAACAACAGTCTGTGCAAATTTGTTCATCAAATCCTCTTCACTGTAGAACTGTGATTCAAACTTTGTAGGTCTTACGCCAACCTGCAGCACACGTGCACCAACAAAGTTTGAAATAGCGTTACAAGCTCTTGTAAAGCTCTCTACTTTCTCACTGAAGATAGCATCTTCAGGGTTACATGTTATAATGTGTTCAAACTTAAAGCCTCTGCGTTTTAAAGCAGAACATGTCATAAACTGACCGCACCATGTATCAGTTGCACGATTACCAAATTCTGAGTAAGGACCGCTCTTTGTTGCAAAATGCAGCACAGGAATATCCTTACGCATTTTTGCCATAAGAGCACTTACTGCAATTTCAAGACCAAAGTTCATATTACCAATAATGATACCCTGAACATTTTCTTTTAAAAACAGCTCTGCAGTTGCAATACCTTCATCAACTGTACCTACGCAGCCGTCCTCTGTCAACTTTTCTGACGGCACAACGATTTCAAGACCGGGAATTTTTGCAAATGCTTCAAGACAGCGTGCACGCATTTTCCCTGCCCATTTTCCTGTGTACTGATTACCGTCCCATGACTCCCATGTAGATGGAACAAATCCGATTTTTACTTTTTGCATAATAATTTCTCCTTTACAATAATATATTTTTAATTTCTTGTTTTACACTTTCTTTATCCAATCCCTGCTCTTCATAAAGCTTATCTGGGGACATAGATGAACCGTATTTGTATACGCCTTTTCGCAAAAGCCTGCAGCTTATGCCTTTATCTGCAAAAACAGCTGCAACTGTTACTCCTATACCCGTTTTGACATTATGGTCCTCGTACGTTATAACAAGTCCTGTCTTTGCGGCCTCAACAACTGCATTAACATCAATATCCACAGGTGTGCTGATATTTAAAACACCAATACTTAATCCTTCATTATTTAAATCATCTGATATTTGAACAGCCTTACATGCCATGTTTCCATAAGTAATAATTACTCCGTCAGTACCCTTTTTAAGCCAGTCTGCCTTTCCATACTCAAACCTCAACGGCCCTCCGCTAAAATCACTGATTACAGGTTTTTTCGAGCGTCCTGCTATAACAGCAACAGGTTTATCTGTATGCAAAGCATATTTTACTGCCGCATCTGCCTGATTTGCATCGGCAGGTACAATAACCTTAAAGCCATAAAGATTTGACATAAGACTTAAATAGTCAATACACTGATGCGTCTTTCCGTCTTCACCAACATCAAGCCCCGCATGAGTACAAAACAGCTTTACAGGCGATTTGTTTATATCTGCCATTCTGTTCTGGCTATACGTTTCTGCAATGTTAAACATAGAAAAATCTGCATGTATAGCAATTATTCCGCACTTTGCCAACGCACCTGCAACAGTCGCAGCATTATGCTCGGCTATTCCACATTCAATAAAGAAATCTTCTCGCAAAGCCTTGAATTTTTCAAGCTTTACAGAGCCTTCAAGGTCACAGTCAAATGCCGCAATATATGCATCAGGATTCTTTTTTGCAACATCAGCCAAAGCGTTTCCAAGCGCAGTTCTGATTTCAACCATCTCACCCTTGTAATACTTTGCATTTTTATCATACGAAATTTGCGGATATTCACATTTGTTTGGCTGTAATACTTTTTTATAAAGTAGTTTTTCTTCTTCTGGCGTAAGCTTAAATCTTTCAATACTTTTGTTATGTATATCCTCGCTTACTACCGTACCATGAAATTTATAATTATTTTCAATTTCAGGAATACCTTTACCCATTACTGTTTTTGCTATAACACATAACGGTCCGTGACCGCTTATGGCATCAAGCAGACTTTGAAAGTTATGTCCGTCAGCAACAACAGTATTCCAGCCAGACATTTTGTATTTATCAAGCAAAGGTAATTCATTGCACAGATTACCGCTTGCCTGTAAGCCGTTATAGTCAACTATGACAACAAGGTTATCAAGCTTGTATTTAACGGCAAATTCCCTTGCCTCCTGCAACTGACCCTTTTGCTGCTCGCCATCGCCCATTACAACATATACCATGCCATTCTCGTTCTTTAATTTTTTTGCCAAAGCAAAGCCGCAACCAACAGACAGTCCCTGACCAAGACTACCGCTGCACCATTCCACTCCGTTAACATTAATTGACGGATGTCCCTCAAAAGGTGGTTTGATTCTGAATGAAGAAACAGCTTCTTCTATATCAAAATATCCCATATTACCCAATACAGAATATACTGCTGCAGAAGTGTGCCCGTGGCTTATTACAAGTCTGTCATTTTCATTCATTATGTTATACAATAAAACATATATATCAACTGATGACATTGCACCGCCTATATGACCTGATTGTGCATTACCTATCATTCGCACAATATCATAACGGCACTTCTTTGAAATCAACTCAAGACTTTTAAGATTCACTTAATCATCTCCCGTCAATAATTTTAAATGTAATCTCATAAGTTTTGCTTTCATAAGGCTTAATTACGTCAAGATTATCTCCGGTGTTATTATATCCTACAGGTAAGCAGTTACCCGGTTCAAGACCTATGACATACTCATTTTTGTTAAGCATTTTCCACTGATTGAAACAAGGCAATTGACTTTTTTTGTATTGCAGCTCTACACCAAGTTCAAGCTCGTCATTAATAAACGAAACTGTAACATTGTCATTTTCATCAGGCGTGATGTCGTGTGCATAGCATCTTTCTGTCATCCCCGCAACAGGCTCATGGCATTTAAAAGTATCGTCAATTTCTTTTGCCGCATCATCGCTTAGTGGCGTTATTGTTTTAGAATTTGCAACAAATCTGCTGTTTTTATCCAATAAGGGATATCCCATATTGATGTGGTACAAAAGCATCACGTCCTGTGATACAGCAGAATTATTTGTTACAACATCCTTGATTGTAAACTCACTTAAACCAAGCTTTGTTGATATTTCTCGTCTTAATGTAAGATGCTCGCCGTGTAAAACAGCCTCACGCATAAGACCTGAAACACGCATTACATATTCACCATTTTTCCATTCCTCATACAAAGAAACCTGCTCTGCAGCACAATTTGAAATTCTGCCATGCAAACCATATTCCCTGTTGCCTATTACAGAATGGGTAACGTCTTGCGGCCCGCCAACATTCAAAAGTCCGCAAGTTGTAAGTGTGCCGGCAAAAAAGTTGTGCAGCCAGTTCATGCCACTACTTTCGTAATACGATGGTGAAACTATTCCTGTTTTTGACATATAGTTAATTGGCACACCGCGGTATTCCGTCCATGCAATATCCATACCTCTACCCGGCAAAACTGTGAAACCAAAGCCTGTACCTGTACGGACATCAACTGCCTCAACACCCTTTGCCTTACCGTCTGTAAACTCATAATGCTTCAATCCGGCAATTTGAGAAATATTGCCGATTTTATCTCTGTTAAAATTATTAATATCCCAGAATTTCATAATTTCACTCCTCTTCAAGCTCAACAACACGTTTTTCTTTGTGCGATACCAATGCTGCTGTTAAAAGCTTATGTGACAGCACAGTTTCATCAGGAGTAAAGCAACCAAATTCCACTTTTTCTCCGCAAACCTCTTTTATAAAAGAACACCACATTTGTAAAATTGAATCAGTAAAACCAAATTCAAAAATACCTCCCGTAATGGTTTTAAACTGCGGCTTGTAGCCTATATTCAGTCTGCACCATGCCTGTTCTTTTCCAACAGCCTGAGTATATAAAAACGCATTAGGATCGTTGCTTGAAAACTTTGCAGAGCTTTCAAGTCCATAAACCTCAATAAACCACTCGTTTGTTGAGCCAGGTGACATTCTTTTGGTTTCAAGAAACATTGGAAAGCTGTCTCCGTTTGCATCAACAGTATCACAAATAAGGGTCGCGTTGTCCCATGTTTTACAAGGCACCATATTACCATTTCCGTCAGGACGTTCTTTTGCAATATCCGAAAGCACAGCATAAACATTTTTCGGTTTCCAGCCTACATGAAACGGAACGTGCTGGGTATGTATTCCAAGGTCGCCCATACAACCATACTCACCATTGATTTCAATCTTTCTTTTCCAGTTTATGGGCTTTGTAAGGTCCATATCGCTACTGTGATTAAAACCGGCATGAACTTCAATAATTTTGCCGAACTTATTTTCGTTAATCCATTTAATAAGCTCCTGACATGCAGGATAAAAAGGGAATTCGCTTGCACATCGCACAACAACTTCGGGATTATTTTTCACAGCTCTCATAATTTCTTTGTTAGCATCCATATCAATACCAAAAGGTTTTTCACCCAAAAGATGCTTGCCTGCATTTATAATGTCACTGTATACAGTGCCGTGCAGATTATGAGGCAATGCACAATATATCGCGTCAATGTCTTCTTTATCAAGCAGCTCCTTGTAATCAGAAGTAACATATTTCACTGTATCAAAATTGTCTGTAAACCATTTAAGTGCATCAGTGTTAAAATCGCATACACCTACAATTTCAGGCGCTGCAATATTTTCTGTCAGATGGCACCATCTTGCAGCAGCAGAGCCAAATTCACGGCCCATAAGACCGCAGCCTATAATTCCAAACCTGATTTTCTTTTTCATATATTAATTTCCATAGCCTTTCTGCCCACAAATAGTAATTAAAAATATACGCGCTTCTTATTGTGGGCAGATAAGGCGTATTGCGGTGCTGTCCAAAATTTCAATTTGGCAAACAGCACCCATGCAACAGCGTTCTACAGCTTGCTGTAGCAAACGCCACTGCTAATGTGAATTATGCATATTGCCGTTTTGCACTTTTCAAGTGCAAAAACTCGGCAGTGCAATAAATCCGCCGGAGGCTTAACATGATTCTTCACGTTAATTATTAAAAGATTTGATAGTATCATATAAGCCTTCGTATTTCATAAACAGCTCTTTATATATATCATGCTTTTGTTGGTTCGGATAAAAAACTTTTGCCGTATGAACAAGCTGAGCTATTGCTTCTTCATAGTTTTTATAAATTCCCATAGACACGCCACCTAAAATAGATGTACCAAGAGTACCTGTTTCGGAATATGCAAGCCGTTCAACAGGAAGTCCCAGAATATCTGCTTTTAGCTGAAGAACGCTGTCGCTTTTTGACATTCCGCCTGCAGCAAACAGTTTTTCAACCTTAAACCCTGCATTGTCCAAGCACTTTAAATTAACCAGCATTTCGTAATTAAGACCTTCAAGAATACCCTTGGTAAGCACACCCTTTGTTGTGCTGAGTTTTAAGCCAATAATTGCACCAACTGAAGTTTCATCCATATAAGGAGTTGCTGCACCCGAAAAATGCGGCAAAACAAATAAATTTGACGGATCATCCGGCATCTCACCTATAAGATTCTCATAACCAGCTTGTCCCACTATATTATTATACCATTTTAAAAGACTTCCCGAGGTTCGGTTAAAGGCGTAAGTAACATACATATCAGGAACAATATGCGGCACACAAACCAAATTAGAGCTTTTCATTTTATCATTTATCATAAGACTGTCAAATGCCGGTACAATGCATTCATTTGACCCCATTCCATCAAGTGCAATACCGCTTTTGATTATGCCTGCACCCAATGCAGCACAAGGCTGGTCATGACCTCCTGCAAGCAATACTGCCGTTTCGGGCAATGACAAATCTGCAGCAATATTTTTATTGATGTTTCCGACAAAGGTCCCCGAAGGCACAAGTTTTCCAAGAAGTGATTTGTTTATCTCTGCACAACTCAGTATCTTATCAGACCAACACTTATTGCCTACATCAAGCATTAATGTTCTGGCAGCAAGTGAAAAATCCGTATGATGCTCTGCACCAAGCATCATCAAAACAAAATCGGCAAACATACACATATATTTAGCTTTTTTGTATGTTTCGGGCATATTTTTCTTTATCCACAAAAGCTTTGGCAAAGAATACATTGCATCGGGAACAGCACCTGTAATTTCATATATTCTGTCTGCCCCTAGCTTTTCCGTAAGCATCGCAAGCTCATCAGCACCACGTAAATCCTCATAAGAAATTGAATTAGCAATAACCTGCCTGTTTTCATCCAGCAGAACGAACATTTCACCAAATGATGTAACACTTATAGTTTTTAAGTCAGATAAATTATTTTCTGCCGCAAGCTGTCTTATCGTACTGAAAATATTATCACAAACCATCTTAGCATCAAGCTCACAGCCCGAATTTGAATATGTAAAAGAATATTCTCTTGCAGCAAAGCAAGTAACTCTGCCGCTTTCATCAATAACGGAGGTTTTGCAGCCCGAGCTACCAACATCAATTCCCATAAAAAGCATATCTTCACCACCAATCGTTTTCATGTTTATTTTATCATATATTATATAAAGTTTTCATTGACTTTTATGCAAAAAATATGATATAATCGTCACGATTATAAATTAAGGTAGGATGCAAATGACGAATAATATTAAAATAGATTTAGTAAATTCATTTTCAATCAATGTAAATAAACTTAATACCACCAAGCATTCTCCAGAAAGACGCAGTGCACCTCACATACATGACTTATGTGAAATATATGTAAATTTAACCGGTAATGTTTCATTCATTGTAGAAAAGAATATTTATTTAATACAACCAGGTGACATAATCATCACAAAGCCATACGAATACCATCATTGTATATATAACGACGACAGTGACCATCTGCATTACTGGATTATGTTTTCATCACATGAAAATCCTGAGCTTTTTGATTTTTTTCTTGAAAGAGAACGAGGCACAGATAATCTTATACGTCTACCAAAAGATATTTCAGAAAATTTTCTTGTTTTATGTGAAAAACTAACAAAAATAAATCCTGCACACCACGTATCTGCTTTAGCAATATTTTTTGAGATAATTTCATATATTGCAAAAGGTATCAGCAAATACAATGTGCAGGAGGTTAATGTGAATTTACCAAGTAATATCAGTAAAATTTTAGATTATATAAACACCAACTATACTTCTGTAAAAAACATAAATGAGCTTGCAGCCAAATTTCACATCAGCATAGCAACACTTGAAAGACACTTTAAAAAACACCTTTCAATGACGCCAAAAAGATATCTCGAAGACAAAAAGCTTTCAAAAGCGTGTACGCTGTTAAGACAAAATTACAGCGTTACAGAAGCCTGCTTTGAAAGTGGATTTGATGATTATTCACACTTCATAACAATTTTTAAAAAGAACTTCCAAACAACGCCATTAAAATACAAAAAGAACCTGACGAATTAATAATTATCCGTCAGGTTCTTTTAAAATAAACCCTTTACAAAAATTTCTACTCCGATAAATATAAGTATTACGCCGCCAAGCACTGTTGCCTTTCCCGACAGTCTTGTACCAAACTTTCTGCCTATATGTACACCTGTCATACAAATAACAAAGGTTACCGTTGCAATAATAATGCAAGAAACAATTGCAAGCATTAAGCTATATGAAGCATTTGTGAAACCAACTGATAAAGCATCAATTGATGTTGCCACGCCCTGAATCACAAGGGCAAAAAAGCCAACCTTATGTTCCTCACCATCATTTTCATTCTTAAACCCGTCATAAAGCATTTTTCCGCCTATATATAAAAGCAAAACCAGAGCTATCCATGGAATAAATTTTTCAAACGCTGTAAAATGACTAACAACAGTTTTAACGCAAACCCATCCGACCATAGGCATAAAAAACTGAAAAAAAGAAAACATTCCTGCTATAAGGCACATTCTTCCTTTCTTCATCAAAGGCTCGTTAAGTCCATTGGCAAGAGATACTGAAAACGCATCCATAGCAAGCCCTACGCCTAACAAAATACTATTTATCACAAACATATAATCCACAAAAATCACCTTAATTTAATTTACCACATATAGTACTTATTGTCAACAAAATTAATAATTTCCACTTGATTTTGTTGACAAATAATGATATTATATTATATTGAGGAGAATTAGGGAAAAGTACAATTAAGGGGAATTATTAATATGAATACATACCGTGCCGGTATTGACATCGGCTCAACAACAATAAAATTAGTTATTATTAATAATGAAAATAAAATAATATTCGGCGAATACCGCCGCCATTTTGCACACATTCAGGAAACCCTTGCAAAGCTTTTAACAGAAGCATTGGAGCTTGTTGGTGAATGCAGCCTTATGCTGAAAATAACAGGTTCAGGCTCAATTAATTTAGGCAAGGCACTTGATATAGAATTCATTCAGGAGGTTGCAGCCGTTGCCGCAGCACTGGAATTTGTTGCACCGCAAACAGACGTTGCAATAGAGCTGGGCGGTGAGGATGCAAAAATTATTTACTTTACAGGCGGTCTGGAAGAACGAATGAACGGAGTTTGTGCCGGTGGTACAGGCTCATTTATAGACCAGATGGCTGCTCTTTTACAAACAGATGCAACAGGGCTTAACACTGAAGCCGAAAATTATAAGCAGATTTATCCAATTGCGGCACGTTGTGGTGTTTTTGCCAAAACTGACATACAGCCTTTAATCAACGAAGGTGCCAGCAAAGCCGATTTAGCTGCATCAATTTTTCAGGCGGTTGTTAACCAGACGATATCAGGACTTGCCTGCGGCAAGCCAATACGTGGTTGCGTTGCTTTTCTTGGCGGCCCATTACACTTTTTACCTGAGCTAAAAAGAGCGTTTATCCGCACACTGAAGCTTTCTCCTGAAAACATTGTTGACCCCGACAATTCTCACCTCTTTGCTGCACTTGGTGCTGCACTTGAAATAAAAGACACAAAAGCAATTGAAGTTAAACAGCTTATTAATAAGCTTAACAAAGGTATAAAAATCAGCTTTGAAATCAACAGACTTGACCCGCTTTTTGAAAACGAAGCGGCTTATAATACTTTTATTGAACGCCACAGCAAAGCTGTTGTGGCAAAAAAGGAATTGTCGCAATATAACGGTGAATGCTTCCTTGGCATTGATGCCGGCTCAACTACAACAAAAATGGCATTAATTGGAAGCGAAGGCGAGCTTTTATATTCATTCTATGCAAACAACAAAGGAAATCCGATTCAAACTGCAATAGATGCAATCAATAAGCTTAAGGAACAGCTACCTGCTTCTGCAAAAATTGTACACTCATGTTCAACAGGCTATGGTGAGGCACTGCTTAAAAGTGCATTCCGCCTGGACGAAGGAGAGGTTGAAACTATTGCTCACTGCACCGCCGCTTCATTCTTTGAACCAAAGGTTGATTGCGTTTTAGACATCGGCGGTCAGGATATGAAATGCATAAAGCTTAAAAACGGAACTGTTGACAACATTTTATTAAATGAAGCTTGTTCATCAGGATGCGGCTCGTTTATAGAAAACTTTGCAACATCGCTTGATTACACAGCTCAGGAATTCGCACAAAAGGCATTGTTTGCCAAAAATCCCGTTGACCTTGGAACACGCTGTACAGTTTTTATGAATTCGAATGTTAAGCAGGCACAAAAGGAGGGTGCAACAGTATCTGATATTTCATCAGGACTTGCATATTCTGTTATCAAAAACGCCTTGTTTAAAGTAATAAAGCTTGGTAGTGCAGGCGATTTAGGAAAACATATAGTCGTTCAGGGCGGAACTTTCTATAACAAAGCAGTTCTTCGTGCATTTGAAAAAATTGCCGGTGTTGAAGCAATATGTCCTGATATATCTGGAATAATGGGTGCATTTGGTGCTGCACTTATAGCACGAAACAGATATAAAGGTCAAGGAACTACAATGCTGTCGCTTGATGAAATTGTAAACCTTACATATACAACAGCCGCTCTTCGCTGCGGTGGTTGTCAGAACAATTGTATGCTGACAGTAAATAAATTTCCTGACGGCAGGCGTCACATCACAGGAAACCGCTGCGAAAAAGCACTTGGCGGTGATGGCACTGCCAAAGCACCAAACATGTTTGAATACAAAAGAAAACGATTGTTTGATTACAAGCCCCTTGAAAATGCACCAAGAGGAGTAATTGGCATACCACGTGTACTTAATATATACGAAAACTTTCCGTTCTGGGCAACTTTTTTCACAAAGCTAGGATTTAAAGTTGAGGTATCACCATTTTCTGACAGAAAGGTTTATGAACTTGGTATGGAATCAATTCCGTCAGAATCCGAATGTTATCCTGCAAAGCTTGCACACGGCCACGTTGAATGGCTTGTTCAGCACGGAATAAAAAACATTTTCCATCCATGCGTATTTTATGAACATCAGCAGTCAAAAAGTGCACAAAATCATTACAACTGCCCGATTGTTGTATCATATCCGGAGAATTTGAAAAATAACGTTGAATCCGTCATAAACGGCGACGTAAATTACATAAGACCATTCATTGCCTTCACAGATGAAAAAAGCGTTACAAAGCGCCTGATAGACCTATGCAAAAACGAATGGAACATTCCGGCTTCAGAGGTTAAAAATGCCGCTCATATTGCATGGAACGAACAGCTTTGTGCAAAAGCTGATATTGCTGACGAAGGAATTCGCGTTCTTAAACAAATGGAACAAAGTGGCAACAGAGGCATTGTTCTTGTTGGCAGACCATATCATATTGACCCTGAAATCAACCATGGTATTCCTGAGATGATTTCTTCATATGGTCTTACTGTTTTCACCGAAGACAGCCTTCCTTTTGATTATAGTCAGATACAAAGCTTGCGTGTTAACGACCAATGGGTATATCATTCAAGACTATACAGTGCCGCACAGTTTGTTTGCAACAGAAACGACTTAGAGCTTATTCAACTTAACTCATTCGGTTGCGGTCTTGATGCCGTTACAACTGATCAGGTAAGCGAAATTATGGAAAACAGTGGCAAGCTTTACACAGTTTTAAAAATTGATGAGGTTAACAACCTTGGTGCTGCAAGGATACGTGTCCGTAGTCTTATTGCGGCAATGAATATGAGAAATGACCAGCACATTATCGCAAAAACAAAGCCTGTAAATTATATAAGAAAAGAATATACAAAGAAAATGAATGATGAAGGATATACTATCCTTGCCCCGCAAATGAGTCCTATTCATTTTAATATATTGGAGCCTGTTTTCAAAAAACACGGCTACAACATCGTTGTGCTTGACAACGACAACAGGAGTGCAATTGATACTGGTCTTAAATATGTCAATAACGATGCCTGCTTCCCCTCCATCACCACAATCGGTCAGATTATGGAAGCCGTGCTGTCAGGGAAATACAACACAGACAAGCTTGCTATTATAATGTCGCAAACAGGTGGTTGCTGCCGTGCAAGCAATTATGTTGGTTTCATACGCCGCGCACTTGACAAAGCAGGCTTATCACATATACCGGTTATATCCTTAAATGCTAACGGAATGGAAAAAAATGAAGGCTTCAAGCCGTCAGCAAAGCTGTTAATTGATGCCGGAAAGGCAATTGTATATAGTGACCTGTTTATGCGTTGTGTGTACCGTACAAGACCTTATGAGGCAGTTAAAAATTCCGCAAACGAGCTTCATAAAAAATGGCAGGATATATGCATTGACTCTCTTGTTAATCCAAAAACCGGATACAGCTACAAAAATGTATGCAAAGGCATAGTTGAAGCATTCGACAACCTGCCGCTTAATGAAAGCATCAAAAAACCACGAGTTGGAATCGTAGGAGAAATCCTTGTAAAATATATGCCTCTTGCAAACAATCACATAGTTGAACTGCTTGAAAATGAAGGAGCAGAGGCTGTTGTGCCTGACTTGCTTGATTTTATGAATTACTGCATTTACAGTGCTGATTACAAGCACAAATTCCTTGGCGAAGGAATAAAATCTTCAATTGTGGCAAATGTAGGTGTAAAAGTAATAAGAATGTTAAGAAAGCCTGCAATTGATGCACTCGAAAAAAGCAATCGTTTTGAACCTCCTATGCCGATAGAAAAAGTTGCAGAGCTTGCAAAACCGTTTTTATCACTTGGCAACCAATACGGAGAAGGCTGGTTCTTAACGGGTGAAATGGCAGAGCTTTTGATAACCGACACTCCAAACATCGTTTGCATACAACCATTTGCGTGCCTGCCAAATCACGTAGTTGGAAAAGGTGTTATAAAGGCATTGAAGAAAGAATACCCACAGGCAAACATAGTTGCAGTAGACTATGACCCGGGAGCAAGCGAAGTAAACCAGCTAAACAGAATCAAGCTTATGCTTTCATCTGCAAAAAAACAACTTGAAGCTGAAAACAATAATATACAATCAGAACCAAAAGAAACAATTAAAGTATAAACAAAAAATCATATCTCTTTTGAGATATGATTTTTTGTTTAATATTATAAGCCTCTTGCTTCTTTTATCTTAGCAACAAATTCTTTACCAATTCTTGTAATCGATGCATAATCACCGGTTTTAGCACCGCCTGTTAATGCACCACCTGCACCAACTGCTACTGCACCGGCTTTAATCCATTCGCCAACATTGTTTACGTCAACGCCACCTGTCGGCATAAGCTTTGCATAAGGAATAGGCCCTTTAATTGCCTTAATCATTTTCGGACCAAATGCTTCACCGGGGAATAGCTTGACAATATCAGCACCTGCTTCCATTGCTTCAACAACCTCTTTGATTGTCATAGCACCGGGCATACAAGCGGTTCTGTATCTGTTACAGGTTTTTACAATATCTTCTTTAAAGTAAGGGCTTACTATGTAATTTGCACCTGAAAGAATAGCAATTCTTGCTGTTTCACTGTCCATAACTGTTCCTGCACCAAGAATAATATCCTTGGGGTCGTATGCTTTTGCAACTTCTTCAATTACGTGGTGAGCATACGGAACTGTAAATGTCATTTCAATTGCTGCAACACCACCCTCGATGCAAGCATCTGTAATTCTTTTTGCCTGATCTGCGTTATCAGCTCTTACAACAGCTACTATACCACAGTCGGCAATTCGTGTAATAATTTTTTCTTTATCCATTTTTAATTACTCCTTTATTTTTACAGGCAAATCTTTTGCTACGTCATAGACCTCTCTTTTGGGGAGATTTCTTTCTTTTGCAACAACAGCAATAGCCTGCTTTTTATCAATTCCCTGATTTATCAAACTGATTAAGTGCTCTCCAACTGACATTTCAAAAGTCTTTTCTGCAATGGGAGCTCCTTCTACAACAAGAACAAATTCACCTTTGATGGGATTGTTTTCAAAATATACTTTAACTTCTGAAATGGTGCCTCTTCTTACTTCCTCATATTTTTTTGTAAGCTCACGGCACACTGCTATATTTCTGTCACCAAAGCTTATGAGCAAATCATTCAATGTACGCAAAAGCTTATGAGGTGCTTCATAAAAAATCAGCGTTTCTGTTTCGTTTTTAATCTCGTTAAGCTTGGCTGTTCGTTCTGAAGTTCTCACGCTTAAAAAACCAATGAATTTAAAATTCTGCGTTTTAAGCCCTGACAGCACAACACCAGTTACAAATGCAGTAGGCCCCGGAACAACAGTCATTTCCACATTCTGAGCGATACACTCTTTAACAAGCTCACAACCAGGGTCTGATATGCAAGGCATACCCGCATCGGATACCAACGCAACGTTTTTGCCTTCCTTAAGCATTTCCATAAGCTTTACGCCCTTTGCGGCTCTGTTATGCTCGTGATAACTAGTAAGCGGCGTTTCAATCCCAAAATGACTTAGCAGCTTAATCGTCTGCCTAGTGTCCTCAGCAGCAATCAAATCAGCATTTTTTAAGGTTTCAACTCCACGAAAGGTCATATCATCAAGATTGCCAATCGGTGTTCCAACAATGTAAAGCATAGCTTATTCCTCTGTGGGATTTTCCCAGTTGTGCCATACGTACTGAACATCGTCACAATCTTCAAGATGGTCAATCAATTTTTCCATATTTGTAATATCCTTTTCATCAGACAAAGCTGTTTCTGTCTGTGGAACATACTGAATTTCAGCCTGTGCAATTTCATAACCTAATGCTTCTATTGCATCTCTGACAGCAGAAAAATCTGAAGGTGCAGTTGTGATTTCAAAGCAATCTGTTTCGATATCAACATCATCAGCACCTGCTTCCAATGCATCCATCATAAGCTTTTCTTCATCAATACCATCAGTGTTTTCTATTACGATAACTCCCTTCTGGTCAAACATAAACATAACGCAACCGCTTGTACCCAAGTTTCCACCAAATTTATCAAAATAATGACGCATATCAGCTGCAGTTCTGTTTCTGTTGTCTGTAAGAGTTTCAACAATAACAGCGATACCACTCGGGCCATAACCCTCGTATATTATATCCTCATAATTATCTGACGTTGTATCGCCTGCTGCCTTTTTAATGCTTCTCATAATTGTATCGTTAGGCATATTGTTCGATTTTGCCTTTGCAATTACGTCCTTTAGCTTTGCATTATTGTCCGGGTCGGGGCCGCCTGCTTTAACTGCTACTGCTAACTCACGTCCGATTTTTGTGAAAATTTTACCTCTTTGTGCATCGTTTGCACCTTTTTTCCTCTTAATTGTTGCCCATTTACTGTGTCCTGACATTGATTAATAACATTCCTTTCAAATTTATTCGGACTTTGCAATCTCTTTAATGCTTGATACAAGTCCTGCAATCCCCTGAATTTCAGAAGGGATTATAATCTTAGTTGCTTTGCCGTCTGCAGCAGCTGCAAAAGCTTCCAATGATTTTAACGTAATCGCAGCATCACCCGGATTACTTTCATTGATAAGCTTAATACCCTCAGCGGTAGCCTGCTGAACCTTTAAAATAGCTTCAGCCTGACCTTCTGCAACTTTTATAGCCGCCTGCATTTCTGCCTCAGCAGTTAAAATTGCTGATTCTTTTTCAGCCTGAGCCTTTAATATCTGAGCTTCCTTCTGACCCTCTGCAACAAGTACTGCAGAACGTTTTTCACCCTCTGCACGAAGGATTGCCTCACGACGTTCACGTTCAGCCTTCATCTGCTTTTCCATTGCATCCTGAATTTCGCGCGGTGGCAAAATATTTTTAAGCTCAACTCTGTTTATCTTAATTCCCCATGGGTCTGTTGCCTCGTCAAGAATTGAACGCATTTTTGTATTGACAGTATCACGTGAGGTAAGTGTCTGGTCAAGCTCTAAATCACCTACTATATTACGCAAGGTTGTTGCAGTTAGATTTTCAATCGCACTCATAGGATTATCAACACCATAGGTATAAAGCTTAGGGTCAGTAATCTGAAAATACACAACAGTATCTATCTGCATTGTAACATTATCCTTTGTGATAACAGGCTGCGGCTTAAAGTCAACCACCTGCTCTTTAAGAGTTACAACCTTTGCAACCTTTTCAATAAAAGGTATTTTAAACTTAAGACCAACACTCCACGTTGTGCTGTACGCACCAAGACGCTCAATAACATAAGCAAAGGACTGTGGTACAATTCTGATATTCGCAATTAAAATAATAATTACAGCTAAAATAAGTCCTAAAATAAATGTCATATAAAACCCTCCTTATATTTCAGTTACAATTACTTTAACTCCCGAGATTGCCTTAACCTTCACCTCAGCACCTTCAGGAATAATTTTATCCGCCTTAGCTGACCATATCTGACCATTAACCTTTACCTGACCAACATTATGCGCAGGGTTGATATCAGTAATAACTATTCCATGACATCCAATCACAGCATCAGCATTTGTTGCAATCCTGTCTTTTTCAACAAAACGTTTTACAAAAGGACGTGTTGCCGCCAAAAGAACAGCTGCAACAATAACAAATACAACAAATTGAATCCAAAGTGAAGAAGTTACCAAAGATACAAGTGCCGCAACAACTGCAGCAATGCACAGCCAAATACAAACAAGCCCCATAGTTGAAGCCTCAACCACACCGAGGATTATTGCAAGCAAGGTCCACAGTGCCGTAAACTTATCCATAACAACACCTCCTACTTTATCTTAAATAGTATAACACAAACATACGTTTGTTGTCAATATCGCTAATAACTAAGCATAATTTTTTGCAGAGTATTGAAAACCAAGGCAACAAGCTATATACATTCTTATTGTTTGTAATAAGTCTTGATGCATACTCTTTTTTTGAGGTAAAGTAAGCCAACAAAGTCATATAAGCAAAAAAACATAGATAAGAATGTTTGAAGCTGATATAAAAATCGAATTAAAATAAGCTAAACACCAATATTTTTGTATTTTTATAC
>JAZNGX010000098.1:0-16158 GCA_045576675.1 Clostridia bacterium
ACTCACTGTTAAGCTTGCAAATGTAACGGTTTATCGATTTAAAAATGCATTTATTGATGTTATGCCTGATAAATGGTATGCCAACAGCATTCAGTCGGCAGTAAACGGTGGTCTTGTTGCCAACACAATTATTGCTTCGGGCTATTATTTCCCCGAGTCACCCGCAACATTGTCTGACGTGCTTACATACGCAGTGTGCATAAGAGATATTTATGGCGTGGAGGATGAAACAACATCACTTGCAAACTATGTTGATAACCGCGGTCTTGCAGATGATGTAAAGGAATATTTTGCAAAGGGTGTTTCAGCAGGGATATACACTCCCGAGAACAACAGACTAAGCCCCAACAGAATGTTAACAAGGGCAGAGGCAGTAAATATGCTTTTTAACGCTATTAAAGATATTTAACTATCGGTATTTAATTAAAAATTAAATATATATTAAAAAAGAAAGGAAGAAAATTTTATGAAAAAATTCGCAAAACTCACAGCACTTTTAGTAGTTGCAGCAATGCTCAGCGTACTATGTGCATTCCCCGGAGCGGCGGACGCCACAACATTAAACGAAAGATTTGTTGAAACTTTCGACTATGCAAAAGGTACTGTTTCAAGTATTGCATCAATTGCAGCAACAAACAAGTATTCAACAAGCGTTGGCGGTGAAATTATTGACAACCCTTATGATTCATCACTTGGTACAAGTATGAAATGGGCATCAGGTGATTGGCGTTCACAGTGGTCATATTCAAGCGGTGCTATGATTAAGCTTTCAGCACCCAAAATGGTAATTTCACTTAAAGCCGCTTTGCCTGAAGCCGGTGCAGGCTTTGGACTTAAAATAGCACCTCGTTATGAAGGCGATGCTGATAATTTTTCACAGGATAGAGGTACAGGTGATATTTTAAGAATAGGTTCAAATGCTGAAACAGGAGCCATAACTGCAACAACAGGCGGCCCGAGAACAAGTCTTGGCACACTTGAATATGGTAAAATGCACGAATTTACTGTTGTAATTACTAATCCCGACGATGCAGAAACATTAGCAACTTATGATGTGTACGTTGACGGTGTGTTAAAGGCGTCAGGAATTAATTACTATACAGGTACTTATGGCCCTGCAAGCGGCGAAACATACGGTCCTTTCAATGTTGACGGTATCAGATTCATTCAAGGTAATGGTGGCGGAGCTATAATGGACGATATCAGAGTATATGCTGCAACAGCTTCTGATATAACAAGCAGCTCACCTGAAAACGGTGCATCAAATATTTCTGTTTATACAAACAGCATTAATGTTCAGTTTGAAACAGATGTTACACTTGACCAGATGACAACATCAAACGTATCAGTTTCAAATGCAACAGTTTCAAGCATTGACAGAATAAACAACAGAAATTACAAAATTAATCTTGCAAACACCCTTACAAGCAAAACAGAATATGTAGTAAGCTTTGGTAATGCAACAGACGTTTTAGGCAATGCAATCACAGATACAATTACATTTACATCTGTTGATGCAGGCTTTGTTCCAACAAAGGTTGTTGGCTTTACTGATGATTATTCATCTTATGAAGCAGGTACTTATACAAAGGTTTCTGAACTAGGAGCAAAGTATTGTAATAATGGTGCTGCTATTGAAATTAAAAACAACACAGTAGATTCTTCTTTAGGTCAGAGCATATATGTGACAACACAAGGTGATGTACAGACTCAATGGGATTCGACACAGCCTGATTATATTGGTTTAATCGCTGATAAGATTGTACTTGATTTTAAAGTAAGCTTTGCGTCTACGACGCCTGTTATTAGCTCTTTTGTTACCGGCGGTAGAGATGTTGGTGCTACAACAACTGAAGGTAAAGCACAAATCTTACGTACGAACGGTAACGCTGTTGTTTCAGGTTATACACGTCAAACTATTTTAAGCTCAGTTGAAGCAAACAAAATGTATAACTTTACTTATGTATTTACAACAGGCGCTGCAGGTACTGCTAAGTATGATATTTATGTTGATGGTGTGCTTAAGGTGTCTGATATGAAGTTTTCACAAACATACTACGGTGCAGGCTATGAGCTTCCTATGTATTCATTAAATCACGTTAACTTAACACTTGGCGCAGGTTGCTACTTTGATGATTTAACTGTTTACTCAGCAGATGGTATGGCTGTTGAATCAACATTACCGGCTGATGGCGATGCTGCAGTTCAGTTAGAGGGTTACATTACAGTTAAGACATCAACACCAATAAACTTTGCTGACACATCAGCAGTTGCTCTTTCAAACCTTGGTAATGTAACAAGAGTTGAAAAGGTTGACGGCTACACAGCAAAAATTTACTATGACGGTGAAACACAGCCCGAAACTCAGTACACAACAAGAATTACAGGCTTAAAGGATTTACTTGGCTTTAATCAGGTTGCAAAAGAAATTACATTTACAACAGGTAAGTTTATTCCTTATGAAGTAAGCACAGTTGCATTTACACAGAACGGTAACGCAGTGACAGCAAGCGTAAATGTTAAGAACAACGACACAGCTGCACTTAACGCTGCTTTAATCGTTGCAGTTTACAAGGGCGAAATGCTTGTTGCATCAAACTGGGTAACAGACAGCGTTGCTTCAAAGGATAACAAACCTCTTTCAGCTACAGTAAGCTTTACACCTGCAACAGGCTTAACAGCTGCAGATTACACAGTTAAAGCTTATGTTTGGGAAGACGTAAGTGCAACAAACATTGCACCTATGACAGATGCAACTCCTTTTACATTAGTAGCAGCAAACTAATACATAACTAAATACATAAAAATGCCAATGCAACAGCCTCCCTGGTTCTGGGGAGGCAAGGTTGCAGGCAAAAATATTTTTTCTATAACAAATGGTAGTTATTATAAATAATTATCATCTGTTATCGAAAAAATTCGATGAGAAAACACACAAAACACGGTTTTGAGACGGAGGTTTTTATGAAAAGAAAAATTATATCTCTGACACTTGCTTTGGCAACATTGTTCTCATATGGTCAGGCTGTGTATGCCGATGACCCATGGTGGGATGACTGGCGAAGAACCTGTGAAGGCAGCTTCACTGCGGGGTATACCGACACCTCACTTTCAGGTGATTTATGGAATTCAGGACAGGGTACGTGGTATGTTTATAATTCCATTGCTAATCCTAAAAGAGCGGCAAACATTGCGGCAGAGGAAGAAAATGGATGGCTTCGTTGCTCATGGCTTGAGCTTCAGGGTGACTCACGTTGTATGATTGGTGCAGTAAACAATCTTGGCAACGGTAATTATGAAATAGACCCCAACTCGAAACAGCCCAAGCTTATTGCAGACCCGTGGAATTGGGCAAATCAGGGGCCGGCAGTTAATCCGAAGGCTTCTGAAATTGTGTGGATTAGTGCGGCGGCAATGGTTAACCACGAGCCGTGGCAGGGTGATTTTGTATGGCCTGAGGATGCAATGCAGCCGACATATCCTGATGGTTCAAGTGCATTAGGCTGGCTTAATGACAATCATCAAGACCCACGAAACTATAAGCTGTATGATGCAATGGCGGCAAAAGATATAAATGGCGATTTACGAATCAACGAAGCTAACTGGCAAACCGCCCCTGCAGGCACAGATATATCTACATTATGGGGACCGACAGTACCTCAGCCTGACGGAACAATAAGATTTACTCACAACTTTTATTTCAGTAAAGACGTTGCTTCACCATGGTGGCTGGAATACAACAGAATTGCAGTACGACAGCTTTTAGAGGTTGGTATCCACGGCTTTTGGGTGGATAACTATGCCGGTTGGGACTATATCAACTCAACACCGACTTCAAAGGGCTTTGGTGAATGGTCAGTTGCAAAATTCCGTGATTATATAAAAGAACACAACGACATTCTTCAGATAGAAGACCCTGACAGCTTTGATATCAAAGTGTATTTAAAGGATAAATTCAGAGAAAAATTCCCAAAAGGTAATCCTGACAATGCAGGCGATGGAAACTGGTCAAATGAATACTGGCTTGAAGACCAAATCTGGAAAGCATATTGTGCATATAAAGTAGATGTAGCACATCAGGCTATGGTTGATTTCTACGCGATGGTAAAGGAAGAAGCTGAAAAACTTGGCATTGACCCTGACCAGATAATGGTAAGCGGTAACGACGTTTCAAAGCTTTCATTCGGCAGTGAAAAGAGTACACAGCTTGATGTTGTTTCAACAGAGCACAGCCCTCTGGGATGGACACCTGACAGACGTTTTTATGGTGACGGCTTTGCTCCCGAAGGAACAAGTGCGGCGGCATACAAAACAATGCTGGCATATCAAAAGGGTTCGGTAACATTCCCGTGGTATTATATGGATGCAAGATTTATGGATTATGATACTCTTGCTGAAATCGAATGGTATATGGCACTTATAAATAATGCCGTAATAAAGCATGGTTCACGAAGCCCCGGCACCGACGTTAAGGTAATGGAAATCAATAAGAACATAGAAAAAATAGGTGACATATACCAAAAGCGTCACAGTATGGCAAAGGTAGCAATAGTACGTTCAGCACAGACACAGGGTTCATACTGGGTACCCCGTGAAACACCTTTCAATGGTAAGGTTGCTCACACACTTGATTACAACGGATGGGGAATGGTGCTTGAAGAAAACAACATTCCGTGGAAGTGTATCACCGATTATCAGCTTGACGAAGAGCATCTTGCTGATATCGAGCTGTTGATTTTGCCAACAGTAACATGCATTGATGACGAAGAAATTGAGGCAATAAGGGCATATGCCGACAGAGGCGGAAAGCTTCTTATTACAGGTGACACTTCAGGTGCACAATACACATCGGACAATATGTGGCAGAACCGCGAAAGTGCGGCACTTGTTGATTTGGCTATGGAAGAAAAATATGCCGACAACATTCATTACATAAGCACAAGTCCGGGTATGGATTATTATGTACACAAAAACAGTCAGTTTAATGTAGACAAAACCTTTGATTATCTGTTCATTCTTGACACAACATATCAGATTGCAACTCCTGTGTTTAAAAACCAGAATGATGAAACAGTTGCATCAATGGATGGTCTTACAAAACTGAAAACCAATTTTGATTTTAAGAACAACGACCTTGAAAACATAGATATTACTATATATGCACAGGTATGTGACGAAAACGGCTGGCCTGTTAAAACGGTTACTAAGGACGTTACTGCAAAAGCGAACGTTCAGCAACCGATGGATATTGAAATTGACATTCCTGAAAATTCAGACGAGTATTCAGTTAATATCTTTGTATGGAAGGACAACAAGCCGATAACTGCGGCAATTTCCTTCCCGCAGCAGAAAAAGCAAAAGATGATGACAAGTGCGACAACCATTGAGCTTGAAACCGAGGATTTAATTGCAGATGGCTTTATCCCTGCACCATATAAGCTTTATGGCTTTAACAGCTATGTTCGCTCCGCTTTCTGGAAGCAGGACGAGGCTGAAAGATATTTCCTTGACCTTGTTAATGCAAATTATGATATTGAAACAGACACGCTTACACCTGTTGCGGGCGGAGTTATTCAGCTTGAATTTGCAGAGGGAGCAAAGTTTAGTTTTATGGATGTTGATACGCTTACACCTGTTCCGCTTGAAGCAACATATTCAAACGGAAAGTATACAATTAAAGTACCTGCATTTCGTGTGTACGGAAGCATAATTATTGATTTATAATCAGAAAGGAACGATGAATATGAAAAAGCTTATAATTTTCCTTGCTGCTATGCTGCTTGTACAGATGACTGCATACGGTGCGGCACTAAATGCCGAATGTATATTTGACGGAAACAATGTTGTTATCAAAGGAAAGCTTGAAACAGGTAACAACGACGAATTTTCAATAGTTATAACAACGCCCGATGGAAGAAACCTTGCGTTTCAGAACACAGGCAACAACGATGGTTCGTTTGAATTTAAAATAGCTGTTCCGCAGAACGAGGTAACAGGAGAGTACAAAATAACGCTTGATACTGACGGTGCAGACAATCCTGCTGTTGTGTACTTTACAAAAAACAGTGGCAGTGCTGCAGAAAGTGTGTTTGTTGATATAAACGAAGCACAGTGGGCGGCAGATGCAATAAAATTTATGAAGGAAAACGGTTACGCACAGGGAGATGGTGACGGATATTACAGACCAAACGACAATGTCAGTTGCAAGGAGCTTATAAAGCTTACATTATCAGCAGTTGCAGGCGAAAAGCACGAAGAGTCTTCAGAAAACTGGAGTGCTTTGTGGGTAAGCTCTGCTAATGAAAAGGGACTTGTTGAAAAAATATTTGCAGATAAAGACCTTGATTTACCTGCCGAGCGTCAGCAGGCTGCTGCAATGATTTATGAGCTGCTTGCAAACAAAGGAGAAAGCGACAGCTCAGGATTTACAGACGGTGATTTAATTGCAGAATATGCAAAGGCTGCTGTGGATTATTTGAGCGCAAGCGGCATTATCAATGGTATGCCTGATGGAAGCTTTGCACCACAGGATAATTTAACAAGAGCAGAAATTGCACAAATGCTTTATAAATTGAACAAATAGGATGGTGAGGTATGAAAAAACTTACTGTAATAATACTTACATTAGCGATTATTCTTAATATAAGCTTATCAGCGTTTGCAATGCCAACTGTCAATCAGAATTTTAACAGGTCAATCACTGTTTCTGGTATGACGGAGAACATTTTAAGTAATGTATCCATAATAGTATATAAGGGTGAGGTTTCACCTGCAAATATGCTGTACATCGGACAAACAAAATCTGATGCAACAAAAAACTACGAACACACACTTTTGTTACCCGAAACAACTGCCGAAGCCACATACACGTTGGCAACGCAGGAGGAAGGTCAGCCAATTCAGACAACTGAATTTGACTACAGAACAATGACTATGGAATTGTATCAGACAAATAACAAGGTCAGCGTTCGCGGTAATATGGATGCATCAAACGATTATTCGATAATTGTTTATGAAAAAGTGCTTAATCCGCTTAATACAAAGTATATTGGTCAGGGAAAAAGTGATAAAGACGGAATCTATACTCACAGCTTCGAATTAGGTGACGACTGCTATGATAAAACATTTACACTTTTAATTCAACAAAGCGGAAAGACTATTCTAAAAAGCGAATTTAAGTTCAGATTTGTAAATGACATAGTATGGTGGCACAATGTATTAAAGATTTCATGTGACAACGAAATTTCACTTGGTGCAGATGTGTTTATTGGCTCAAACGCAGGCTGGGATGCCGGTCAGGGTGCTTTCTACACAGCTTCAGAGCTTGCAGGCCAGGCACACAAGACCCGTGTGGCAAATTGGGAAAAAGCCGGTATTCGCAGAATTGGCTGGATTGAAGGCTGTGGCGATACACGAGTAATGGCGCTTGGTTTATACAAGAATGAAGACGGCACATATAAAACAAATAGCAACTCAGGTGCTGCTGAAATTATTGCCACACCCTGGAACTGGGCAAGTACAGCAGCAAATGCAAATGAATATGTGTGGACAGGTGCGGCAGCTATGGTGAATGGTGACGCTTATCAGGGTGAATACGTATGGCCTGACGATGCAATGCAACCGACATATCCTGATGGCACAGGTGCCAAAGGCTGGTTAAACAGTGACACCTCTGATCCACGTAATTATAAATTATACGATGCTATGGCTGAAAAGAAGCTTGACGGAACAGTATTTATATCAGAAGCTTCAATTTTAGCAGATACTGATACACACGATTTCAAGATTTACACTACTGATGAGAATAAAAATGGCTACACACGTAACTTCTATTTCAGCAAGGATATGGCTTCACCTTGGTGGATAGAATATAACCGTTTAGCTGTAAGAAGGCTTATCGAAAGTGGTATTGACGGCTTCTGGGTTGATAATTACAATGGTTGGAACTATGCACACACCTGGCAGCCTGCATTGGGCTATGGTGATTGGTCTGTTGCATTATTCAAAGATTATTTGAAGGAACACCCCGAGCTTGGCGTTGCTGACCCTGATAACTTTAATATCCGTACATATATGCAAAACAAGAATTACAGTTATAATAACGCTCAAAATGACCCGATTTGGTATGCATACAGCAGAGCGTTCAAGGCTGATATACTGGCACAAAGAATGTCAGAACTATACAATGTTATAAAGGAAGAAGCTGTAAGAGCAGGTAAAAATCCAGATGACATTCTTGTTATGGGTAATGATATTGCAAAAACTGCTTACGGTGGCGAACGCGGAGTTTATCTTGATATGGTGGCTACAGAATACACGTCACAGTCTAATCCTGCATTCAATTACAGTTATAATGACGGCATAGCTCCAGAAGGATATTCGGCGGTTATGTATAAAACTGCCGCTTCAATGGGCGCATTCAACAGAGCAAATATCTGGCAATACAGAGAAAAGAATGAAGGACCTGAAATTGCAAAAATTTATGGTTATGAGGCTTTGGCAAATAACACCTCACTTTACCTTGGTGCAAGCTCTACAAGTAAAAATCACTATGGTGATGAAACGTCAACAAGAAAGATTTTTGCAACGATTGATGCAGTTGCCGAATTATTTGGTGCAAGAGAAAGTGATGCAAATATTTTACTTTATTATTCACCGCAAAGTATGGCAAGCTCAAAGAGCAGAGCTATAATCCCTCATAAAAACGAATTTAATGGTTGGGGATTTGCTTTAGAGGATGCAAAAATCCCATATAAGGTTCTACCTGAATACAAAATTAATTCAGAGACTTTGGCTGATATTGACCTACTTATTATGCCTGGTGTTAACTCGATTTCTGATGATATGATTAACAATTGTATTGTTCCGTACATTCAAAAAGGCGGTAAGGTAATTGTTACAGGGGAAGATGCAGGCTTGTTAAAAACATCGGCAGAGATGTACGAAAAACGTTCAAATGCTGCTCTTGCACAACTTGCGCAACAGTATCCGGATAATGCGTTTTACAGTGCTGCCACAATAGGAACAACTTACTATACTGCGGCAGAAAGAAACAGTCTTGAAATTTATATGGCTGACAACGCTGCATTTGCAACAGGTGAAGACTTTGTTTCGCAGATGCCTGTGTTTACAAGAAAAGACGGAAATGTAAGTGCTAATGTTAAAATAACAAGCAATCGTGACGGCAACGTTACAGCGTGTGCATATCTTGCAAGCTACGATGGTAACAGACTTGTTGATATAACAACCAAGTATATCACGCTTACTGCAGGTGAAACAACAGAGTTTAACTTTGAACCTGTAAAAGCGGCTGCTGAAGAAAGAATATTTGTATGGACAAGCAGCAACGAGCCGGCTTCAATATCACTTACTGCAGATATGTTTAACACAGCTTCTGACATTGGTAAACTAATGCAAAAAGCAAATATAACACCTGACGTAAAAATGTACGGCTTTGGTGAAAAGGTAATTCTTTCAACACACAGATACGATGATGCAAAAAGATGCTACGTTGATATTGTTAACCGTGATATAGACGCAAATGAAGTTATTACAGCGTCAAAAGGTGGAACAGTTAAGGTTAAGCTGCCGTATGAGTACAGCGATGTAACGTGTGTTATAACAAATGCCGATGATGATATTACAAGAACAGCAGATTTTGCTGTTACAGCAGATGGATATGTTGAAGTATATGTACCTTCATTCACAAACTATATTTCATTGGTGTTTATGGAAAACTGATAGGAGGAATTAATTATGAAAAAGTATATTGCATTGCTTATGTGCTTGTGTCTGATTGTGTGTCAGTTAAGCATAACAGCTTTCGCAGCTGATGCAACAGTAAGCTATGATTTGACGGCTTCAAGAGTAAGTATCAGCGGTCAAAGCACAGCAGCAGATGACATTGACATCGTCGTTTTTAAAACCGGTGATGCAATGACTCCGCAAAACTGCATACATTTAAATCAGACAGAGTGTGATGAAAACGGCAATTTTTCATTGGATTTTGTAATGCCAAGTGCAGCGGTAACTGCTGAATATACAATATACATAAGTGGTGCAGATAAGGTTGTATTTACAAAAACCTTTAACCACCAGAATGTAAATCATATTGTTACATCATTAAAGAATGCGACAACAGTTGCTGATTATAAGGCAGTTATTACTGCCAACAGCAACCTGTTTTCAAACGGATTTGCAGCAGCAAGCGATGATGTAATAGCATTGATGCTTGGCGAGGGCTTTGATACAATTTCAGGCTACGAAAATCACTTTTCAAAAATGTCTCTTTTAGATAGCTTTAAAAAAGCAGATGCAAGCGGAATGAAAGCTATATATGATGCAAACAGTGCTGATTTGGGAATGACAATACCTGCTGAGTATGCTGATTTTACTGAAAAAACAAACGTGTTTGCAGTCGCAAAGCAACACGGCTTTAATGTTAAAGACGTTACAACAATAAACGATGCGTTAAAAGTCGGAGTAGTTTTCACATTGATTAAAGAGGGCGGCGTGGTTAAGCTGGACACTCTTGTGAATTATGTAAAAAACAATATATCACTATTGGGCATTACTCAGGCAACTGCTGACAATGCAAAGCTTCAGGAAGCATTAAGAACAATGCTTGGCACTTCGGTTTCTACAACTGTTGACTTTGCGACAGCATTAAACACTGCTATCACCAACTTAAGCCAGCAAGGCGGAGCAGTTGGTAACAGACCAATGGGCGGCGGCTCAACAGGTGGCGGTGGCGGCGGAGGAGGCTCAACAAAGCCTGCTACGGGAAATATTCCTTTATCAGTAGCTCCTGCGGCTAAACCTGACAAAGTAGAGTTTACTGACCTTGGTAGTGTTTCTTGGGCGGTTGAAGCTATCAACTCTCTGGCAGAACGTGGTATAGTATCAGGTGTTTCAGCTACAGAATTTAACCCCGAAGCAAATGTAACAAGAGAGCAGTTTGTAAAAATGTTTGTTTTGGCTCTTGGTATTGATACTGAAAATTCATCATCAGATTTCACTGACCTTGCAGCTTCGCACTGGAGTTATTCATATGTTTCAGGTGCGGTTTCTGCAGGAATTGTAAACGGAATCGGTGGCGGAAGCTTTGGTGTAGGTCAGAATATCACGCGTGAGGATATGGCAGTAATGCTATACCGTGCAGCATCTATCTCAAGAATTGCATTGACTGAAAAAACAAGTGTGTCATTTGGTGACGAAAGCAGCATTGCAGATTATGCAAAAGCAGCAGTTGAAACAATGGCAAAAGCAGGTATAATAAATGGCAGTGACGGCTTGTTTATGCCAAAAGCAAATGCAACGAGAGCACAGGCTGCTAAAATGATTTACGAAATATTATCGTTAAAGGAGGGAGCTTAAGATATGTTTAAAAGATATATTGCATTAATTATATGCTTTGCACTGTTTGCTTTTACCTTCGTAAATGCAGATGGCGAAGAGCAGATAAAATCCGAATGGTTAAGACAGGCTGATATTTTAAGCTCTATGGAGTTGCTTGACGGTTATACTCCCGATAATTTTGGCTTTAATTCAGCAGTAAGCCGCGCAGAATTTGTTGATACTATTGCAAATTTCTATTTTGAGTATAAGATTAATGGCTCAACAGGTTACGCAGATGTTCCAAACGAACATTGGGCAGCTTCATCAATAGCACTCGCTGCTGAAATGAATTTAATAAGCCCTGCAGCAAACTTCAATCCTGACAACGAAATACTTTTAACAGAAGCGATAAAAATTGCTGTAAGTGCTTTGGGGTATGGTCAGATTGCAGAGCAGGACGGCGGTTATCCCACAGGATATCTTAATTATGCGGCAAGACTTGGTCTTATGAGCAATCTTGGTGGCAACACCTTCAGCCGTGGTGATATGATTACTCTTATGTATAATATGCTTGATGCTGAGGTTATGGAAGTTAATTTCGGTATGCCAGGTCAGAATTTTGAAATAGGTGACAAGCTTGTAGATGTTCTTGGCTATAATATGATAAAGGGTGTTGTTGTTGCAAACAATGTTGTTGCGATTAATGGTGCACCGATAAAGTCTGAGGATGAAATACAAATCGAAAATATTACTATGATTTGTGAAAATTCAAACGCACTTGTCGGCAGACGTGTTGAGTGTTATTACAAATATAATTCAATAATCGAAGAATATGTTGTAATTTACATCAGTTGTATTGATGACGGCGTGTTGAAAATCAAGTCGGAGGATATTACAAAGCTTACATCGACAGAGCTTTCGTATGTAGATGAGGATGATGATATTGAAAAGCTTTCTCTTAATGGCTCGCTTGAAATAATATACAACGGCCGCAGAGAAATATCGCTTCCTGAAAACCTGTTTATTCCCGAAACAGGCTGGGTTGAGCTTACAGATTATGACAGAGACGGAATTTATGACGTTATGTTTATCTCTTCATTTGAAGAGTATGTTGTAAGTGTTTACAGTTCTGCAGATGAGTTGATTTATGATAAAATTGACCGTTCAAGATATATTGATGTGGGCGGCAAATTAAAACGCTTTGAGTTTTACGTAAACGGTGAGCCTGCTGAAATTGACAGCATTGCTCCAAACAGCCTTATCTCTGTTGCAAGAAGCCGTGACAACACTGTTTTAACGATATATGCAAGCACAAATATAATCAGTGCAAAGGCAACAGAATATGGTAATGATTATGTTATTCTTGATGGTGTTGAATACAAATTCACAAAGTCCTTTGCAAACAACAATTATTATGACGTATCATTAAAAGAATTTAATAATTATTATATAAATTCTTTTGGCGATATAAGCTATGCGGATATTGCAAATTCAAAGCTTTACGGATATATGCTGGGCGTTGGCGGAGATGGTGCGATGGATTCAAACGTTCAGGTCAAACTGCTTGACAATGAAGGTGTTGTGAAGATTTACAATACTGCAGATAAAATCAGATTAAATGGTTCAAGTATGTACTCTTCAGGTCTTGATTCATCAGCATTATTGTTTACAACAGATACTTCCGGTGCTTTAGCATTTAAGCCACAACTTTGTACATACACGCTTGATGCTGACGGCAACATAAAAACCATAAATGTTGTTGGAACAAATACTGATTTATTAAATACTCTTGTTCAAGAATACGACGGAACAACATCAGGCATCACATTAAGATCATACAAAACGAGCCAGATTATGCTTAATAAGTATGTTTTAACTGCAGCAACAAAAGTGTTTCTGATTGCTGATGAGGATAAGAATATGATGGTAACAACTCCTTCAAGTCTTACTCCTGATACAAGCTACAACGCAGTTATTTACGATTGGGAGGATGCAGTTGTCGGAGCTATGGTTATTGATAATCGTTCCGGCTTGGCAGGCTCAGTTTCACTAAACACAGAGGCTGTACCCGTTGTTGTAGCAGATGTTTTAAAGGCAATCGACGATGAAACAGGTGAAGAGCTTACAAAAATATATGCATATCAGAACGGCACATTAATTGATATGTATCCTGAGGATGAAGATACCAAAGGAAATGCATCAGCAACATTGCCCGGCTTTAATAATATACCATTCTCAAGCCTTAGAAAAGGTGATGTAATGCAGGTTTCTACTAATGTTGCAGGCAGAATTTCCAGCTTCAGATTATTATTTGGTATGGATCGTGGTATGGATGGCAAAACAGAAGTAACCTATTCTGAATCTGCGGCAACTGATGCCACAGGTACAATAACAGGCAAATATGCCAAAATGTATAATATTCATGGTTGCGTTACTGATATTTACTCAAACACACTGTTTAAAGTAAATGTTGCAACAGGTACAGGTCAGAGTCTTAATGGTTATACTCTTGCAGATTACGATAGGATTTTGCAAACAGCAGGTGGCAAAATATATATGTACAACACTGCGAAAGATGAAGTCACTGTTATTTCTCCGTCAGAAATTGTAATCGGCGATATGGTTTATGCCAGAACAAGATATACATTAACAGAAGAAATATATGTAGTAAGATAATACTAAACCGGTATGGATAGTGCTCCGTACCGGTTTTTCTTTACATAGTATATTGTTTGTGATATAATTTGATGTGAAAGGTAATGTAATGTTTTTTACCCTGACTTGACAAAAGTCAAATTGTGTCGAATAGTGGAGAAAAAAGCTTAGAAAATTGGGTATATAATGAAAGAAAAAATTGGTTTAAGAAAATGCGAGAATTGGATCTTGCCGCAGAAAGGGCAGGAGGGTATGTTTCGTTGGAAAGATGTGATGACGTACATTATAACTATAGGGCTATTGTTAAGTATTGCAAAGAAAAGAACATTAAACCAACAGAACTTACCGAAGATGAGTTAAAAGTGTTTATTGTATAACAAGATATAATTAAAACAAAGGGAGAATACGAGATGGCAAAAAATAACCAAATAGAAGTAAACGGTATTGATATTAAATATAAAAAGATAAATAAAGCTGACTATATTTCTCTTACTGATATTGCCAGATATGCAAATCCAAAAGAGCCGAAAGTTCCAATTCAGACTTGGATGAGAAATAAGGATGTTATTTCATATTTAGGATTATGGGAAAAGTTAAACAATCCTGATTTCAAAGGTCTCGAATTCACAACCTTTGAAAATCAGGCAGGAAGAAATAGTTTTTATTTATCTCCGCAAAAATGGATTGAAACAACGAGTGCAATAGGCATAATTTCAAAGTCAGGAAATAATGGTGGAACATTTGCCCACAGAGATATTGCATTTGAATTTGCAAGTTGGCTAAGTCCTGAATTTAAACTTTATCTTATAACAGAATTTCAAAGATTAAAAGTTAATGAACAGAAAGAACTTGAATGGAGCGCAAAAAGAGAGATTGCCAAAGTTAATTATCGCATACATACGGATGCTATAAAAGAAAATATTGTTCCTAATCTAAGTGAAAAGCAGCTTGCTTTTGTTTATGCCAATGAGGCGGATGTTTTAAACATGGCTCTGTTCGGTAAAACGGCAAAAGATTGGAGAACCGAAAATCCTGATAAAAAAGGTAACATAAGAGATTACGCGACAATAGAACAACTTTTGGTAATTGCTAATATGGAAAGTTTTAATGCAATACTTATAGAACAAGGTGTACCTCAAAGAGAAAGACTTGTTCAACTCAATGCTATGGCTAAATCCCAGTTAAGAGTTCTTGAAAATCAAAACACATTAAAATTGTTGAAAGAATAATTTTGATTCGAACGAGGTAAAAAGTATTTGTGTCAAGTCCATACAATTTAAAAGATTAGTTTGCCGATTTATAATATTTACATATACTATCGGATGCGAGAAAATCCAGTATTCTCGCGGGTTTTAAGGAAAAGTGTTAAAAGAAAAACAGTTGAAAAATAGGGAAAAGTTAGTAGGCCCTATTATGCTTTAGCATAACAAGGTTCTCCGAAATATAGAAATCTTTGATTTCATTATATTTCGTGATGGTTCTTATTATTCACTGTTCACCTGACTTGACACGTGTGTTTTGACAATGCAATTAACTGAAATGAAAAAGTTTTTGTGGAAGTGAAAGTATGATTACAATTTTTAATCGAAAAGAATTGCTTATTACTATGGATATGAGTCGTCAGTCAAATGTCCGTGATATTTTATCTGCTAATGGTATTGATTATACAATAAAAGTAACCAATCTTCAAAGTGCGTCTGTAGTTGGAAGTATGAGAGGTAGGCTTGGAAGCTTTGGGATAAATCAAAATTATTCTTATGAATATAAGATTTATGTTCATAGGAAAGATTATGATTATGCTTTGAAGCTGATTAGATAACTTTGAATCACAGGTGGCACTTCCATTGTGTTTTACTTGTGTCAATAATAGTCTGCCGGCTTTAAGTTTGAAATGTCAGGGACAAGATTTTATCCTGAATTTGGTACAAATTATGTTGCATGATGCAGAAAGGGAGGAACCTATATGTCTTTTTATAAAGTGAATGACTGTAAATTGGAACTTAATGAAATGGGGAAAATTACTGAAATAGTTTTCCCTGAAAAAGTATATGGCGTTCCTACGTTTAATAACAACAGAAGATATGTTGCTGTTTCATCAGTAAATAAGATTTTTGTTTATGATTTCGAAAATGAAACTATCATAACATTGTTGCATAAGTCAAAACA